>NZ_JBJKOD010000013.1:0-15817 GCF_045765065.1 Winogradskyella sp. 4-2091 | reverse complement strand
AGTTGTAAAACCAATGTTAGAGTTAATTGGGATGGCAGAAGGTGTCGCCAGAGTAGCTACTACAAACGTTATGATGACGCAACGCGGACCAATGTTTTTAAGTGATACTTCTATAAATATAGATCCTACAGCTAAAGATTTAGCAAAGATTGCTAGGATGACCTCTAGAGTCACAAAAATGTTTGGGATAGAGCCTGTAACCGCAATGATTTCATATTCTAATTTTGGGTCTTCAGAAAATCCTAGGGCTGAGAAAGTAAGGGAAGCGGTTGCTTATTTGCATAAAGCTTATCCAGAAATGTTAGTGGATGGAGAGTTACAAACCGATTTTGCTTTAAACTCAAAAATGTTGCAGGATATTTTTCCGTTTTCAAAATTAGCTGGTCGTAAAGTGAATACGCTTATTTTTCCGAATTTAGATTCAGCAAATATTACTTATAAACTATTGAAAGAGTTAAATAATGCAGAATCAATTGGGCCAATAATGATGGGTATTGCTAAACCAGTACATATATTACAATTAGGAGCAAGTGTAGATGAAATTGTGAATATGGCTGCAATTTCCGTTATAGATGCGCAAGAGCGCGATAGAAAGCAGCACGTGTAGTAATGTTCTAAGTGTTTATCTTATCCTAATAAATGCAAATAATTTTATTACATTTGGTTTTTTAACTTTTTGTTATAAATGATCACACATATAGAGGGTAAACTCGTAGAAAAAAATCCAACAGATGTTGTAATTGACTGCAATGGTGTTGGGTACTTTATAAATATATCTTTTCACACATTTTCTCAAATTCCGGATAAAGAGCATTTAAGGCTTTATACGCACTTACAAGTGCGTGAAGATGCTCACAGTCTTTATGGTTTCTCTTCGAAAACGGAACGCGAAATATTTAAATTATTAATTTCAGTGAGTGGTATTGGTGCAAATACGGCACGTACTATGTTATCTTCGTTAACACCAGACCAAGTTAAGGAAGGGATTGCAGGTGGAGACGTATCGCTAATACAAAGCGTAAAAGGAATTGGACTTAAAACAGCACAACGCGTTATTATAGATTTAAAAGATAAAGTGTTAAAAGTTTATGGATTAGACGAACTTTCTTTGTCAACAAACAATACAGACAAGGAAGAAGCGTTATCTGCTTTAGAAGTTTTAGGATTTAACAAAAAACAGTCCGAAAAAGTTGTCGATAAAATTTTACAAGCCCAACCAGATGCCCTTGTAGAGCAAATTATTAAAGAAGCTCTAAAAAACTTATAATGCAATTAAATAATATTAATAATAATCATCCATTTTCCAATAGGTTTTATTGTGTTTTGGCATTTGTGATGCTAATTGGCAGTTCGTTATTTGCGCAAGAGACGGAAACAGAAACAGAACAAGATAGTACCGCTACGACGTTTTCTTTTGGAAAATTAAACATGCCAAATCCTAGCAGTATCGTTTCAAAATATGAATATGATCCTATATTAGATCGTTATATCTATACAGAGAAAATAGGAAGTTTTAATATTAATTACCCGCTTATATTAACACCAGAAGAATATCAGAAACTTGTTTTAGAAGAAAAACTTAAGGCTTACTATAAGAAAATGGCAGATGCCAAAGCTGGACAAAAAGAAGGTTCTGAAGAAGATCAGAAAAATTTATTACCAGAGTTTTACGTTAACTCAGGATTATTTGAATCTATTTTTGGTGGGAATACCATAAATGTAATTCCGCAAGGATCAGTAGAGGTAGATTTAGGGGTTCTGTTTTCTAAACAAGATAACCCATCATTTTCTCCCAGAAACAGAACCAATTTTACTTTTGATTTTGATCAAAGAATAAGTTTAAGTTTATTAGGCAAAGTAGGAACAAGGCTTCAGGTAACCGCAAATTATGATACAGAAGCGACTTTCGATTTTCAACAAGTTGTAAAATTAGAATACACACCAACCGAAGATGATATTATTAGAAAAATTGAGGTTGGTAATGTAAACATGCCACTAAATAGTTCGCTTATAACAGGTGCGCAAAGTTTGTTTGGTGTAAAAACAGAATTACAGTTTGGTAAAACAAGAGTGACAGCTGTTTTTTCTGAGCAACAATCTCAAGCTAAATCTGTCATAGCTGAAGGCGGAGGAACGGTAGAAGAGTTTGAGTTTTTCGCAAGAGACTATGATGAAAATAGACACTTCTTTCTTGCGCAGTATTTTCAAGAAACTTACGATAAAGCACTATTACAATATCCGTTTATAGATAATCAAGGCCTTCAAATTACAAGAGTAGAACTTTGGGTTACTAATAGAAATAACCAAACAGAGAATGTAAGAAATATTGTTGCTTTTCAAGATTTAGGAGAGTCTTCTGCAGATAATATTGGTTTAGACCCAGTTCCGGCTGGTTTTGTGAATTTTCCAGGTGCCAAACCAAATAATAAAAATAATGATTTTGATCCTACAAGTATAGGTGTTGGTGGCTCGCTATTAACAGAAGCTGTTAGAAATATTACCTCAGTAGAAAACGGCATTAATGTGGCTGTTAATGAAGGATTTGATTACGGAAAATTAGAATCTGCAAGAAAATTAACAGAAGGACAAGAATATGTATTAAATGCAGACTTAGGATATGTGTCGTTAAATCAGCGTTTACTTAATGATGAAGTTTTGGCAGTAGCATTCCAATATACAATAGGCGGCGAAGTTTTTCAAGTTGGTGAATTTGCTAATGATGGTGTAGAAGCAACAACCGTAGATGATTCATCAGGAAGTCAAGTTGTAAATAATCAAAGTTTAGTCTTAAAAATGTTGAAAAGTGCAGTTACTGCTGTAGATCAACCTATTTGGGATTTAATGATGAAAAACATTTATGATACAGGCGCTTTTCAATTAAGTCAAGAAGATTTTAAATTAAACATATTTTACACGGAAGCCTCTGCACTTAACTATATAAATCCGGTTGAAGGCACTGTATTTCCTACATTTGATAATAATACGCCTTACACAGGTGACGATTCTGAAATAAACCAAACGCCATTAATAAGACTTTTTCATTTAGACCAACTTAACTATAATAATGACCCTCAAGAACAAGGAGATGGTTTCTTTGATTACGTAGAAGGACAAACGGTTTTATCTCAAAACGGAAAGATAATATTTACAAAAACAGAGCCTTTTGGACGATATCTCTTCGATGTGTTAGATGATGACGGTAACCCAAATAATAACGAGACAGATTACGAAGATATAACTGACACGCAAAGTGGTTATAATGATAACCAGAAAAAATATGTTTACGATATTCTTTATAAGTCTACCAAAACGGCAGCACTAGATGAAGCTGAGAAGAATAAATTTCAAATTAAAGGACGTTATACAAGTAGTGGAGGAGATTCTGGTATTCCTATAGGTGCGTTTAATGTTCCTAGAGGATCTGTGACTGTTACTGCTGGTGGACGTGTGTTAGTTGAAGGCGTAGATTATACGGTAAACTATCAATTAGGACGTGTAGAAATTTTAGATGAAGCATTAAAAGCATCTAATACACCTATAAACGTTTCTGTTGAAAATAATGCTGTTTTTGGGCAACAAACCAAACGTTTTACAGGTATAAACATAGAACACCAATTTGATGAAAATTTTGTTTTAGGAGCTACTTTATTAAATTTAAATGAGCGACCTATAACTCAAAAAGCAAATTATAACTCAGAGCCAATTAATAACACCATTTTTGGTTTTAATGGTAATTACTCAACTGAGGTTCCTTTTTTAACGAGGTTAGCTAATAAACTTCCAAATATAGACACAGATGTACCGAGTAATCTTTCTGTAAGAGGTGAGTTTGCTTATTTATTGCCAGGTGCGCCAAATGGTACTGATTTAAACGGTGAAGCTACAGCTTACATTGATGATTTTGAAGGCACACAAGGTTCAATAGATTTATTAAGTCCACTTTCGTGGACGCTATCTAGTCGTCCTGTAGGTTTAGGTAGAACATATGCTGGTTTTGATAGTGAAGATAAACAAGGGATTCAAAATGGTTTTGATAGAGCACATTTAAACTGGTACACAATTGATCCTATTTTTTTCAGTAATCTTCGACCTGATGGTATGACAGATGATGATGTTTCTGATGTTTATACAAGACGCGTATTTATAGATGAAATTTTTCCTTTGCAAGATATTGTACAAGGACAAACCTCAGTAATAAACACTTTAGATTTAGCTTATTATCCAACGGAACGTGGACCTTATAATTTTGATTCTGATGCTGCGGATAATGTATTAGATACGCCTAGTGATAGTTGGGCAGGGATTACAAGACAAATTACATCCACAGATTTTGAACAAGCTAACGTAGAATATATCGAATTTTGGGTGCAAGATCCTTTTTTAGATAATACAACAAGTACAGGAGGTAAGCTTTTTATAAATCTTGGAAATATTTCTGAAGATGTATTAAAAGATGGAAAAAAGCAATACGAAAATGGTCTGCCAGATGATGGTGATATTTCAGATTTACTTCTTCAAAACCCAATTACAGAAGAGAATCCTTATGTAGTTCCGCAAAACCAATCTTTAATATACACCTTTGCAACAACAGGAGACCAAAGAACCAATCAAGATGTTGGTTTTGATGGTTATGATGATGTTGAAGAAGGACAGATGTTGACGACCATTTATGGTCAAAATGATTTTGGTGAAGATCCAGCAAATGATAACTATTCTTATTATTTAAACGAGGAAGGAGGCATTTTTGAGCGTTATAAAAAGTATAACGGTTTGCAAGGGAATACACCAGATACATTTACAGATACCAATAGAGGTTCTACAACCTTACCAGATGTAGAAGATATCAATAGAGATAACACAATGAATACCATTGATAGTTATTTTGAGTACGAAATTGAAATTACACCTGCTAGTCTTGCAGACCCTAACAATCCATATATCAATGATATAAAAACACCAGCGCCAAGTGGTTCTGTAACATTGCCAAATGGTGATGTGAGAACTGATGTTAAATGGTATCAATTCAGAATTCCTATTAATGAAGAAACTAGGCGAATAGGTGGTATTACAGATATTAGATCTGTACGTTTTGCTCGATTATACGTTACGGATTTTACAGAAAAAACAGTACTACGTTTTGCAACATTAGATTTGGTACGTAGTGATTGGAGACGTTATGGATTAGATTTAGATAACGACGATACAAACAACAGTGCAGATCCAGATTTTAACGTTGGTATCGTTGGTATTCAGGAAAATAACGGGAATTATGAAACACCACCAGGAATTGTAAGAGAAGAATTAAACAATAACAATACTATTATAAGACAAAATGAACAATCATTAGTCTTACAAGCTTGTGACTTAGAACCAACAGATTCAAAAGGGGTTTATAAAAATATAAGTCTTGATATGCGTCAGTACAAACGTCTAAGAATGTTTTTGCATGCTGAAGCGCAAGAAGGTCAAATTCTTGAAGAAGGCGAAATGACTGCTTTTATAAGAATGGGTAACGATTTAACTGAGAACTTTTATCAAGTTGAAGTACCATTATTACCATCAGATTTAGCAGATGGAACAGGTGCTGAACAAATTTGGCCAGATGAAAATGAAATTAATATTTCACTTGAAGCTTTTCAGCAAATAAAGTCAAAAGGTATTTTTGATCAAACCCTTACTAATGAAGATCCAACCTTTTATAATGTTATAGATGGTACAGTTAGTGAGAATGCTGTAGATGAGTTTTCTCCACTTGCAATTGGTCAGCAGAGAGTAGCCATAAAAGGAAATCCAAATTTTGGAGATATTAGAGTGTTAATGGTTGGTGTTAAAAACAGTAATGCGGCAACCACTATGGAAAATGTCTGTGGTGAAGTATGGTTTAATGAATTACGAATGTCTGGTCTAGAAAATGAAGGTGGATGGGCAGCCGTTGTAAGTATGGACACTAATCTTGCAGACTTTGCAGATATAAGTGCAACTGGAAGAAGAAGTACTGTAGGTTTTGGAGGTATAGAACAAGGACCAAATGAACGTAGTTTAGAAGACGTGCAACAATATGATGTAGTAACCAATGTACAGTTAGGGCAATTATTGCCTAAAAAATGGGGTGTGCAGATTCCATTTAATTATGCACAAAGTGAAGAATTAGTAACACCTAAGTTTGATCAATATTATAATGATCTTACATTAGAGTCTAGATTAGATGCTGCCGAAACTAGTGCAGATGAAGATAGAATTAGAGAGCAATCAGAAGATTATACCAAACGTAAGAGTATTAATTTTATTGGTGTTAGAAAGCAAAAAACTGGTGATGCAGAGAAGCACTTCTACGATGTAGAAAATGTAACTTTAAACTATTCTTACAACAAAGTTGAGCATCGAGATTTTGAAATTGAAAATTCATTAGATCAAACCGTAAGAGCTGGTGCAAATTATAATTATGCTTTTGAGCCTTTAAAAGTAGAACCATTTAAAAAGAACGATTCTCTATTCACTGGGAAGTATTGGAAGATTTTAAAAGATTTTAATCTTAATTTATTACCATCGAGTTTCTCTGTAAATACAGAGATTAATAGACAATTTAGCAAACAAAAATTTAGAGAAGTAGAACTAGGAGGCGATAATATTGGCATAGAAGAGTTGTTCAGAAGAAACTATACTTTCGATTTTCAGTATGCGATTAATTACAATTTAACTGATGCTTTAAGTTTAAATTTTTCAGCTTCAAATACTAATATCGTTCGAAATTACTTTATTGATGATCGTATTAGCGGTTTACAAGATCCGGATTTAAATGTTTGGGATGGTTTTTTCGATTTTGGAGATCCAAATTTTCAAACACAACAGCTTCAAGTTAATTATGAATTGCCATTATATAAAATTCCTGCGTTAAGCTTTTTAAGAGCAACATATTCTTATAATGGTGCTTTTCAATGGCAAAAAGGATCTGATTTAAATGAAGGCTTGGAAGTAGAAGATCCTGATAATCCAGGCGTTTATAACACTTATAATTTAGGACATTCTATACAGAACTCTAATACACATAGTCTTAACTCTACCTTAAATATGGAAACATTATATAAGACCGTAGGATTGGTAAGAAAAGGTAAGAAGAGAAGTCGAGGGCGTACACGTACTACAACTACTAGAAGCAGATCTACAAGAGACAATGCCAATGAGGATACTAAGGATAAAGCTAAAGACCCAAACAAATTAAGTACAGGAGAAAAAGCGTATAATACCGTTGTAGATATCGTAACTATGGTAAAACGAATTCAGTTAGGTTACACTGAAAACAATGGAACATTTTTACCAGGATATATGCAAACACCTGGTTTTGTGGGTACTTTAAAGCCAACGGTTGGTTACACTTTTGGTAGCCAGCGAGATATTAGAGAACTCGCAGCAAGAAATGGTTGGTTAACTGTTTTTCCAGATCTCAACCAACAATATACAGAAGTGAAAAATACATCGTTGGTGTTTTCTGCTAATTTAGAACCTATGCAAGATCTAAAAATAGACCTAACGGGTAATAGAACTTTTGCAGAAAATATTTCTGAAAACTTTGAAGCTCCAGATGATGATCTTGATGGATTTAGTGATAGATATGAAAGTTTGCTAACCAATTCTTTTGGAAATTTCAATATTTCCACAGCATTGATAAAAACGGCATTTAATGCAAGTGATGAGAATCAATCTGCAACATTTGATGATTTTAGAGCAAATAGATTAATCATTGCAAATCGTTTAGCTAAAGAGTTTTATGGAGACACACCTTATTCTACGGATGCTGAAGGTTATCCCGAAGGTTTTGGTAAAAACAGTCAGCGCGTTTTATTGCCAGCATTTTTGTCGGCATACCAAGGTACCAATCCAGATAAAGTAAGTACAGACGCATTTAGAGACATACCAATACCAAATTGGACGTTGAAATATACAGGGCTAATGAAAATTCCATGGTTTAAAAAGACGTTTAGACGTTTTTCTATTCAGCATGGCTATAGGTCAAGTTATACAATTAATCAATTTAGAACCAACTTAGATTACACAGCAGGAGATGGTAACCAAGCATATATTGATCAATTAGATGAATCATTAGATGCTTCGGGTAATTTTAAAAATGAAACGCTTTACAGTAATATAAATCTTGAAGAGCAATTTAGTCCATTAATCCGATTAGATTTTGAAATGAAAAATTCTATTAAAGTCTTGGCAGAAGTAAAAACGGATAGAATGTTGTCATTAAGTTTTGATAATAACCTATTAACTGAAATTCAAGGTAAAGAATATACATTAGGATTGGGATACCGAATAAAAGATTTGAGAATTCGATCGCAATTAGCAGGACCAAAACAAATTGTGGTAAGTGATTTAAATATGCGAGCAGATATTTCTGTGCGAGATAATAAAACTATTATTAGATATTTAGATTTAGAAAACAATCAAATTACTGCTGGTCAAACAATTTGGGGCTTAAAGTATACAGCAGATTATGCATTTAGTAAAAACTTAACGGCTATTTTCTATTTTGATTATACCTTTTCAGATTTTGCAATTTCTACTTCTTTTCCGCAAACCTCAGTTAGGTCAGGAATTACTCTGCGCTATAATTTTGGAAATTAAGTTTGAATTGATACCATTAAAAAATTACATTTGTTCCATTAATTATATAATAGAGTAAAAATGAATATACCATCAGAATTAAAGTACACAAAAGATCACGAATGGGTAAAGATTGAAGGCGATGTTGCCACAATTGGAATTACTGATTTTGCACAAGGAGAACTTGGTGATATTGTATATGTAGAAGTAGATACCTTAGATGAAACTTTAGACATCGAAGAAGTATTTGGTACAGTTGAAGCTGTAAAAACAGTTTCAGATTTATTTTTGCCATTAACAGGAGAGATTATAGAATTTAATGAAGGTTTAGAGGATGAGCCAGAAAAAGTAAATTCTGATCCTTATGGTGATGGTTGGATGATTAAATTGAAATTCACAGATGCTTCACAAGTAGAAGGTTTATTATCTGCAGAAGATTATAAAGCTTTAATTAGTGGTTAAAAAAGTACTGTTAGCGCTCTCTGTAACGTATACATTGGCACTAATAATAGCAAGTTTAATAACGCTAAAAGGTGTACCAAGTTTAGGGTCGTCGTTTGATGATAAAATTTATCATGTAATAGCTTATGCTGGTTTAGCATTTTTATGGGCTAATTACTTCAAACCATTTAAAACAAAATATACACCTTTTTACGTTTTTTTCTGCGCTGCTTTTCTAGGCTTTATACTAGAGTTACTTCAATATGCGGTAAACCCAAATAGAACTTATGATACTTACGATTTAATAGCTAATAGTATTGGAGCTATGTTTGGTACGTTAATTGCATTACAATTAAATATTGATAAATTAAAATAACTTAAAGCCTTGCTTATTTTACAATAAATTAGTTAAATTAGCGATGTTATAATAAACTAAGACACTATGGAACCTAAAAAGAATCCGAAATCAGACGTTAGCCGTAACAGCTCGCTGTACTTTGCTGTTGGTCTTGCCTTAATGTTGGGTATTACGTACATGGCAATTAATTATAAAACTTACGATAAAAGTGCAATTGTTGCAGATTCACTTAATTTAGATGATGAATTAGAGGAAGAAGTGCCAATTACAGAACAAATTGTAACACCTCCACCTCCACCTCCACCACCACCTGCTGCTCCAGAAATTATTGAAGTTGTAGAAGATGAAGTAGAGGTAGAAGAAACGGTAATAGAATCTACAGAAACTGAAATGGAAACAGAAATTGTTGAAATTGAAGAAGTAGAGGTTGTAGAAGTTGAAGAAGACTTAGAAGTCCCTTTTAACGTAATTGAAAATGTAGCCGTTTTTCCAGGATGTGAAAAGAAGAAAGGAAATGCAGCTAAAAAAGAATGTATGAATGAGAAGGTAAATAAATTCATTGGTAAAAAGTTTAATACAGACTTAGCTAGTGATTTAGGATTGCCTCCAGGTAAAAAGAGAATTTTTGTTCAGTTTAAAGTAAACAAATCTGGTAACATTACTAGTATTGTAGCTCGTGGTCCGCATCCAGGATTAGAGAAAGAAGCAAAAAGAGTTATTGGTCAATTACCTAAAATGAAACCTGGAAAACAAAGAGGAAAAGCTGTGGTTATGCCATTCTCTATTCCAATTGTATTCCAAGTACAAGACTAAGAAATAGATACTTTTTTAAGTAATAAAAAATCCCGTTCAAAATTAATTGGACGGGATTTTCGTTTTGGTACGCTTATTGTGACTTTGACATAATATTAACATTTAAATAATAGTATTATGAACAATTCTAAAAAAGACTTCGGTATTGCTGGTCAGAGCACTACTGAAGCAAAGAAATCACAAAAGCATGATGCAAATTTACAAAAAAACTCAACCCTTTATTTTCAAATAGGGTTGATTCTTTGTTTATTGGGTACATATGCACTTTTTGAAATGCAATTTCAAGAAACAAAATTCAAATTAGCTGAAGACACCGCTTCGGTAGAACCCATTGTTATTGATCATGTGCCGCCTTTTGTCGTTGAGGTGGTAAAACCTAAAGTTGTAGAAGTAGCACCAACAACAGAACTAAAAGATGTATTTAAGGTTGTTAAGGATGATGTACCTGTTGAGGAAAAGATTATTAAAACTCCAGATGACCCAATGACTACAAACGATCCTATTAAAGTTGACGATATAACGGTTATTGATGAGCCAGATGTGTTAGAAACCATTCCGTTTATACTCATTGAAAAAGTACCTGTTTATCCTGGTTGTGAAAAGTATAAAACTAACGATGATCGTAAAAAATGTATGTCAGAACGCATTTCAAAATTAATTAATAGAAAATTTAATACGGGTCTTGGTACTAAGTATGGTCTTTCTGGTAGACAAAAAATACATACACAATTTACTATAGATAAAAATGGCAATATAGCTGATGTAAAAATTAGAGCGCCACATCCTGTTTTAGAAAGTGAAGCAAAACGTGTTATTAATAAAATTCCTCATATGGAACCAGGCTTGCAACGTAAAGTTCCTGTTGGTGTCATTTATAACCTACCAATAGTATTTGATGTTAGAGACTAATACATTTGTACAATTATAAATAAGAACCGTTATTTTAAAATAACGGTTTTTTTTATGCGTTATTTGGGTTTAAGGTTACTAAAAAAATTAAGTATCTTTCGCACATTAAAAATTAGTCCTTTATGAAGCGCATTGTGCTATTTGTTTTTCTGTTTGTGTATAGCTTGGGTTATGCGCAAAACCTATCTTCATATGAAAAACCACCAGTATTTAAAGAATGTGATTCCATGGCTGTGGAGCAATTAAAATCTTGCTTCAACTTTACTTTAAATTCTTTTATTTATGAGAATTTTAAAGTGCCTCAAATTGTAACAGATGAATCTTATAATGGTAATGTACAGTTGTTGTTTGAGGTTACCAATACAGGGAAATTCAAAATAATATATGCAGATGCTATATATGATGAGTTAAAGACGGAAAGCAAACGTATATTCAATTTGCTTCCAGAGATAGAACCAGCGACTTATAATGGTAATCCAACATTTACACAATACAGTCTTAGTATAGCTATTCCTTTAACGCAGCCAGTGAAGGAAAATAATCAATCAACTGCAGAAACTAATACCATACAGCAGGATAGTCTTAACGCTACCTTATCTGATGAACTAGATAAACTTGAAAAAGAAATCAAACCATATGAAGATTTAGAATATTCAAGTCAATTAAACATTCCGTTTACACATTCTTACTATGCGCGTTTTGATGCAGAAATGAATGCTATAGGCACAAACAGTCATACAGGAGCAAAACCTTTTATTTATAGTGATGTAGCAAGATATTACGATATAAAAGCTGAAAATAAAAGTTTAGAAAAGGATACAGACACTTGGTTAGGAAGAAAAACTTTGAATGAGCATTTAGTAGAGGTGCAAGGTAAAGATTATTGGTTTACGGTAGATCCTATTTTAGATTTACAGGTAGGAAAGGATACGGGTTCTGATATTGGTTCTACCTGGAATAATACGCGAGGTGTTTTTATACAAGCAGGTATAGGTAAACGCTTTAATTTTACAACTTCGGTTTATGAAAGTCAAGGTAGGTTTGCAGATTATTTTAATGCGTATGCTGAAAGTTTAAAGGCTTTTGGTCCAGATCCTGCAATTATTCCTGGTCGTGGAATCGCTAAACGCTTCAAGGGTAACGCTTACGATTATCCAGTTGCAGAGGCTTATTTGTCTTATACACCAGCAGATTTTTTAAATGTACAGTTTGGTCATGGAAAGAACTTTATTGGTGATGGTTACCGTTCGTTATTGCAAAGTGATGTTGCTAGTCCTTATCCCTTTTTAAAACTAAACACCACCTTCTGGAAAATAAAATATACAAGTACATGGATGTGGTTAAAAGATGTAAGGCCAGAGGTTGTAGTAGATAAAGCGTTTTTAACGAAATATATGGCTAATCATTATTTAAGTTGGAATGTAAACAAACGATTAAATATAGGTTTATTTGAATCGGTTATTTGGGAAGATTCTAATGGAAGAGGTTTTGATGTTAATTATTTAAATCCTATTATATTTTTTAGAGCCATAGAGTTTCAAACTGGGCAAGGAGCAGGTAATGCCATTTTAGGTTTAAGTTCAAAATACAAATGGAATAACAAGGTAAATCTGTATGGCCAATTTATATTAGATGAATTTTCATTAAGTGACGTAACAGGAGGAAATAAGAGCTGGAAGAACAAATTTGGGTTTCAGTTAGGCGCAAAATATTATAACGCATTTAAAGTAGATAATTTACTCTTACAGGCGGAATATAACCAAGTAAGACCATATACCTATTCGCATAATACGCAGACGTTAAACTACGCACATTTTAATCAGCCAATGGCACATCTTTGGGGAGCAAACTTTAGAGAATTTGTTTTAATTGGTCGCTATAATTATAAACGTTGGTTTGGCGATGCCAAAATGATTATTGGTCAACGAGGTTTAGATTATAATACAGATGAAGATTCGTTTTCATATGGTGGCGATATTTACAGAAATTATAATGATAGAAATGCTGATACAGGCATTATAATAGGGCAAGGCAATAAAACCAATAGTTTTATGGCAGAACTACAAGCGGGTTATGTAGTTAACCCAACGACTAATCTTAAACTATTTACCAATATAATGTATAGAGATTATAATCCTGATACTGTAAATGCAACCACAGTTAGAAATGGATCTGTTTGGTTTAATATTGGTGTAAGAACAGATTTATTTAATTGGTATAATGATTTTTAGGTGAAGAAGGCAAGTTAGATTTTTCTTAATTTAATATGTTATATCCGTTGTTAGCTGCAAGTTAGAGAAACATTGAATTCCAAATTATGCCAATATTTACAAAAGAGAAATTTTCAAACCTTGCTGAAAGAAAAGCAACTTCAAGAGGAAAAAGCCTATATTCTGTTCTGAACGAAGCTAAAGTTGAGTTAAAGACATCTTCAAAAATTGGAATCTTTTTATCTCATTCTCACAAAGACAAAAACCTAATAAAAGAAGTAATCTCATTTTTTAAAGGCGTTAATGTTTCTGTTTATGTAGATTGGATGGATGATGGTATGCCCGAAAAAACCAGCGGAGAAACAGCTCTAAAAATTAAATCAAAAATTATCACAAATGACAAATTCATACTACTTGCTACTAATGATGCAGTAATTTCAAAGTGGTGTAATTGGGAATTAGGTATTGGCGATACTTTTAAGTTCTCAAAAGATAATCTTCTCATATTACCACTTTCTGAAAATAGTGGAACTTGGAATGGAAACGAATATTTACAAATTTATCCAAGAATTGAATCAGTAATTCAAAACGGTAATGAAATTTATGATACTATTTTCAGAATAAAATACCCAGACGGAACAACAAAATGGCTACACGAATGGATAAAAGAATAAAATATGGAGAATAAAAGAAAACATTTAGAATTTATTCAATTGGTTATAACCAGAATGAATGTGAACTCTTTTCTATTGAAAGGTTGGTCTGTAACTTTAGTTGCAGCTCTATTTGCTTTTGCAGCCAAAGATTCAGATATAAGCTATGTTATAATTACTTATATCTCGACACCTATTTTTTGGTTACTCGATGCCTACTATTTGAGTTTAGAAAGACAATATCGTGGATTGTACAATTCTGTAAAAATAAAGGATGAAGAAAATATTGACTTTGATATGAATGCTAAACCATATGACAAGAAAAAAAATACTTGGTTATCGTCTATTTTTTCAATTACACTTCTATTTTTTTATGGAGGTTTAACTGCTATTACTTTAATAATAATGTTAGTAATAAATTAAAGAATGGCTAAAAGAGTATTTTTCAGTTTTCATTACGATGATGTAAAATCATTTAGAGCAAATGTGGTTAGACAACATTGGGTAACTAAACCGAATAGAGAAGTTGCTGGTTTTTTTGATGCATCAATTTGGGAAAAGGCTAAAAAAGAAGGTTTCATAGCATTGAAACGAATGATTAATTCAGGATTAAAGAATACTTCAAATACTTGTGTTTTGATTGGTACTGAAACATATAAAAGACCTTGGGTAAGATATGAGATTTTTAAGTCATTTGTTAGAGGCAACCATATCATCGGTGTTCACATCAATGGAATTAGAGATAGAAATAAGCAAACAAAAAACACAGGAAAAAACCCTTTTAGCTATTTAGGTTATAGATACAATGATTCTGGAACTCATATTACTTTTTTTGAATATTTAAATGGTAAATGGGTTGAGTATTCATCAGTTGATAATAAGTCAACTTTTAAACTGACAAAAGCAAAACCATCAAAGAAAAATGAATTTGTCAAATTTTCTGATTTATACAAAACGTATTTATGGAATAAGGACAAAGGATATGAAAACTTTGGTACTTGGATAAAATAACCAGCAGCTAACACCGTATATAATTAATGGCTAGTTTGAGCTTGCTTACGAAAGTCCTCGCGGTCTTTCTATCTGGTTTTTATTTGCTAAATTAGTTACTTAAACACGCCACTAATCATATACAAACACGTTGGCAACAGTTTTTTATTATTTCATACATTTTTTATGAACGTTCAAAAATAGCATCTATGTCATCTTCATATGAAGTTCCCGAATTGTAACTTCCTCCCGTTTCTCCATCATACTCATAATCTTCATTTTCTAGATAAGTTATCGCCATATCATCTATATCTAAACTAGATATAATGTTTGAAGTACTAAATTCAATCTTTTCTAAAACATTTTCATTAAAATTTTCTAAAAACGAATCTAAAGTAGCGGATATATCAGATTCAACTCCTCTTTTATCGAGGTCAAAATCAGGGTAATTTTGACGATTAATGTAACTCCCGAAATCAATATCTAGATCGTTATTTTTGACTATATCTTCTAAATATAGTTCAATGTGATTCTCAACTTGAGAAAGGATATTTTCGTCATTAATTTCAAATTTATCTATAAAATTTAAAAGTTCAATTAATTCGTCTTCATCTAAAAAGTCTTCGATAAAATTATATAAAAACTTAAAATCTTCAAATTCTATTTCGGGGTCAAAATCTGCTAATATTGATAATAATTCAGATAAATTATTTCCTTTAGGATTAGGAGCGTTTACTAAGTTGTTTAAAAAAACTTCTATTTTTTTATTTAAGTTTTCATTAAAGAAATCTATATACGAAAGTAGTATTAAGTAATCCCAATCTTCTTCTTTCATTTTA
>NZ_JBJKOD010000012.1:0-109876 GCF_045765065.1 Winogradskyella sp. 4-2091 | reverse complement strand
TTATGTCAAACCTTTTCTTAATAAAATCTTAAAGTATGATGTCAGATTTTATTACATATTACTTCTTATTTTTTGTTTATAAGTGTTAAAAATTCATGCGTAAAATACGTTTTTTAAATACGTTTTTTCTGCTTTAATGTCCGTTTTTGGGATGTAATTTAGCTTCTTTTCATCTATCTTTTTTGAAAATTTATTCGTGTTATAGGAATTTCAAAGAAGTTCATCGGATTTTTATCTCCAGTATTACTTAACATGAAAACTCTTGTTAATTTTATGCCAATATTGGTTCTTGCATAACTCCTAACTGTGCGAGATTTTGTGTTGCGTTGTAGTGTAAAACACTTCAACTAACTATTTAATTAAATTACCTTAACTATCTACAAATTAATCTTATTAACTAACACCTATTTAGTATGAAACAAAAGTACCTAAGGCAATCTAATATTAGATTTGCACTTTTATTATTGTTGACTTCTGTGATGTCCGTTTGGGCTAGTAATGCAGGCGTCGATAGTAAAATTAATGAGCTAATATCGACAGATGTTTCCTCGAAAAACGCATTAAATATAAATGACACTTCATGTGGTTACATCACAGGAATTTACATTTACGATCAAGCAACTGATGCATCAGTTTATGGACCTATCCAAGACAATGCTCAGATTAACATTAATTCATTGCCTAATAACTACTATTTAGTAACACAAACTTCGGGTAACGTAGAAAGTATTACTTACTTAGTTGGTAATAGTTATATTGTTGAAAACGTTAGTCTCTACACGTATCCAGCAGGAGGTTCAAACTGGAATGCTGGTGTAGGATCTTATAATGTTAGTGTAAAAGCTTATAAGTACGATAATGCAAACGGACAAAAATGTGATTATCACAATGTTTCATTTGATATTGTTAATGGTTCTTCTAATATTACACCTCCAAGTAGCCCAACGTGTTCGTCGGGTTCTTTTTTATGGGAAAATAATATTAATGTCAATAATCTGACAGGTAATTCTGGAGTACCAGAAGCCGATGTTAGATTAAAAGATGGAGGAGATACTCAATTTACTATTCCTGGACCTTATCCAACAGAATTTAATTCTGCAGTGACAGTGTCACTTGACGAGGTTGTTTCTTGGGATGGTTACACGAATAGAGTAAATATTAATCAAGGCAATGAAAAATGGAAAGTTGTATTTAAAAAAGATGGTAACATTGTTTTTGAATCTTCATATACTCAAGATGTTGACGATAACGTGACATCTGCAGAATGGGTTGGTCCATTAGAATCGAATATATTTTTACCAAATGGTACTGATGCAATTATCATTGTACACTATGAGGATTCACAATTAGGTGAAGGTTCAGTAGATGGTGTTTCAAATTCTGTAGCACCTTCTTCAATTTGTGTTTCTTATGAAACTCCAGAAATTGTTGCACCAAGCGATCCAACTTGTGATAATGGTTCTTTTCTATGGGAAAATAATATAGACGTAACGACTTTAGAAGGTTCAAATTTAATTCCAGTCGCAGATTTAAGATTTAAAGATGGAGGAGATACGCAGTTTACTATTCCTGGTCCATATCCAATAGAGTTTAGTGGTGCTGTAACGGTGTCATTAGACGAGGTGATTTCATGGGATGGATACGGAACTAGAGCAAATACGGTAGCTCAAAACAATGAAAAATGGAAAGTTGTTTTTAAGAAGAATGGTAATATAGTATTCGAATCTTCTTATACACAAGATATAGCTGATAATGTGGTTTCTGCAGAATGGATTGGGTCTTTAGAGTCTAATATTTATTTGGCAAATGGTACAGATGAAATTATTCTTGTACATAGCGAAGATCCGACTTTAGGAGAAGGGTCAATTTATAGCTCATCAAATTCAGTAGTGCCTTCTTCAATCTGTATTTCATATGTGGCGTCAACGGCATCATTAGGAGATACGGTATTCTTAGATGAAGACCAAGACGGTATTCAAGATGCAGGCGAAGAAGGAGTTGCAGGAGTAACAGTTAACTTGTTAGATTGTAACAACAACGAATTAGCAACAACTACTACAGATGCTAACGGTAACTATGTCTTTGCAGATTTAGATCCAAATGAAGATTATAAAGTTGAATTTGAAGTACCAACAGGATACGAATTATCACCTTCTAATCAAGGAAGTAATGATAGTAATGATTCAGATGCTAATGCTAACGGCAGAACGTCTTGTATTGATTTAGCACCAGGCGAAGATAATCCAACTATTGATGCAGGTATCTATTTGCCAAGTGCGTCATTAGGAGATACCGTATTCTTAGATGAAGACCAAGACGGTATTCAAGATGCAGACGAAGAAGGAGTTGCAGGAGTAACAGTTAACTTGTTAGATTGTAACAACAACCAATTAGCAACAACAACTACAGATGCTAACGGTAACTATTTCTTTGCAGATTTAGATCCAAATGAAGATTACAAAGTAGAATTTGAAGTACCAACAGGATACGAATTATCACCTTCTAATCAAGGAAATAATGATAGTAGTGATTCAGATGCTAATCCAAACGGCAGAACATCATGTATTGATTTAGCGCCAGGCGAAAATAATCCAACAATAGATGCAGGTATTTATTTACCAAGTGCATCATTAGGAGATACCGTATTCTTAGATGAAGACCAAGACGGTATTCAAGATGCAGGCGAAGAAGGAGTTGCAGGAGTAACAGTTAACTTGTTAGATTGTAACAACAACGAATTAGCAACAACTACTACAGATGCTAACGGTAACTATGTCTTTGCAGATTTAGATCCAAATGAAGATTATAAAGTTGAATTTGAAGTATCAACAGGATACGAATTATCACCTTCTAATCAAGGAAGTAATGATAGTAATGATTCAGATGCTAATGCTAACGGCAGAACGTCTTGTATTGATTTAGCACCAGGCGAAGATAATCCAACTATTGATGCAGGTATCTATTTGCCAAGTGCGTCATTAGGAGATACCGTATTCTTAGATGAAGACCAAGACGGTATTCAAGATGCAGACGAAGAAGGAGTTGCAGGAGTAACAGTTAACTTGTTAGATTGTAACAACAACCAATTAGCAACAACAACTACGGATGCTAACGGTAACTATGTCTTTGCAGATTTAGATCCAAATGAAGATTATAAAGTAGAATTTGAAGTACCAACAGGATACGAATTATCGCCTTCTAATCAAGGAAATAATGATAGTAATGATTCAGATGCCAATGCTAATGGCAGAACATCTTGTATTGATTTAGCGCCAGGCGAAAATAATCCAACAATAGATGCAGGTATTTATTTGCCATGTTCAATCGACCCTAGTATCACTGTTTCAACTGAAGGTAATAATGATAATACTATTTGTTATGGCGATGATGCTGTTTTAACCGCAGCAGGTGGAGATCAGTTTGTTTGGAAAGCAAATGATGTAGTTATTCCAAATGAGTCATCAAATACTTTAACGGTAAGTCCAACTGAAACAACTGTCTATACTGTAGTGGTTACGGATAGTTCTCAGTTTGATTGTTCAGCTGAAGCTATAACAACTATAGCTGTTAATCCTCCTACTGAAAATACAGTGGAAGAAGTATCAGTATGTGCAGGTTCAGACTATACATGGTCACAGAATGGAATGACGTATACAGCAGCAGATAGTCCGGTAATGTTGACTATTAATGATAATAATGGTTGTTCGTACACAGCAACGTTAGTAATTAACGAATACGAAGAAACAGAAGATATTGTAAATGCGTTTACGGTATGTGCAGGAGAATCTAGAATATGGTCATTTAATAATGTTTCTTATACTGCGGCAGACAGTCCAGTGGTATTAGAGTTAACAGATGATAACGGTTGTCCTTATACTGCGACATTAAATATCTACGAATATGAAGCACCAGAAAATACTGTAACAGAAGTTACGGTATGTGAAGGTTCAGATTACACATGGTCAGAGAATGGTGTGGCTTACACAGCATCAGACAGTCCAGTAGTATTAGATTTATCAGATGATAATGGATGTGCTTACACAGCGACATTAGTAATCAATGAAAGCAATGCGACTTCAGATATTTACGAAGAAGTTTCAGTATGTGCAGGTTCAGATTATACATGGTCACAGAATGGAATGACATATACAGCAGTAAATAGTCCAGTAGTATTAACTATTGATGATAATAATGGTTGTTCGTACACAGCAACATTAACGATCACTGAATATGAAGCACCAGAAAATACAGTAACAGAAGTTACGGTATGTGAAGGTTCGGATTACACATGGTCAGAGAATGGTGTGACTTACACAGCATCAGACAGTCCAGTAGTATTAGATTTATCAGATGATAATGGATGTGCTTACACAGCGACATTAGTAATCAATGAAAGCAATGCGACTTCAGACATTTATGAAGAAGTATCAGTATGTGCAGGTTCAGACTATACATGGTCACACAATGGAATGACATATACAGCAGCAGATAGTCCAGTAGTATTAACTATTGATGATAATAATGGTTGTTCGTACACAGCAACGTTAGTAATTAACGAATACGAAGAAACAGAAGATATTGTAAATGCGTTTACGGTATGTACAGGAGAATCTAGAATATGGTCATTTAATAATGTTTCTTATACTGCGGCAGATAGTCCAGTGGTATTAGAGTTAACAGATGATAACGGTTGTCCTTATACTGCGACATTAAATATCTACGAATATGAAGCGCCAGAAAATACAGTAACAGAAGTTACGGTATGTGAAGGTTCAGATTACACATGGTCAGAGAATGGTGTGACTTACACAGCATCAGACAGTCCAGTAGTATTAGATTTATCGGATGATAATGGATGTGCTTACGCAGCGACATTAGTAATCAATGAAAGCAATGCGACTTCAGATATTTACGAAGAAGTATCAGTATGTGCAGGTTCAGATTATACGTGGTCACAGAATGGAATGACATATACAGCAACAGATAGTCCAGTAGTATTAACTATTGATGATAATAATGGTTGTTCGTACACAGCAACATTAACGATCACTGAATATGAAGCACCAGAAAATACAGTAACAGAAGTTACGGTATGTGAAGGTTCGGATTACACATGGTCAGAGAATGGTGTGACTTACACAGCATCAGACAGTCCAGTAGTATTAGATTTATCAGATGATAATGGATGTGCTTACACGGCGACATTAGTAATCAATGAAAGCAATGCGACTTCAGATATTTATGAAGAAGTATCAGTATGTGCAGGTTCGGATTATACATGGTCACAAAATGGCGAAACGTATACAGCAGCAGATAGTCCAGTAATGTTGACTATTGATGATAATAATGGTTGTTCGTACACGGCAACGTTAGTAATTAACGAATACGAAGAAACAGAAGATATTGTAAATGCGTTTACAGTATGTGAAGGAGAATCTAGAGTATGGTCATTTAATAATGTTTCTTATACTGCGGCAGATAGTCCTGTGGTATTAGAGTTAACAGATGATAACGGTTGTCCTTATACTGCGACATTAAATATCTACGAATATGAAGCACCAGAAAATACAGTAACAGAAGTTACGGTATGTGAAGGTTCGGATTACACATGGTCTGAGAATGGTGTGACTTACGCAGCATCAGATAGTCCAATAGTATTAGATTTATCTAATGATAATGGATGTGCTTACACGTCAACATTAATTATAAATGAAGGTGGTAATACAGCTTCAGATGTTTACGAACAGGTTACTGTTTGTTATGGTGGTGATTATACTTGGGCTTTAAGTGGAGCTACGTACACAGCAGCTGATAGTCCAGTAGTATTAGAATTAACAACTGATAGCGGATGTCCTTATACTGCAACTTTAACAATTATTGAAAATGAGCCTGTGTGTGATAGTGTAACTGAAGTTTCAATTTGTGATGGAGCTACATATACTTGGGATCAAGATGGTGAATCTTATACAGTAGCCGATAGTCCTGTAGTGTTACATTTAACAGATCTAAATGGTTACGATTATACTGCGGTACTAATAATTTACAGTAATGGTGTTGCAGAAGATGTAGTTGATGAAGTTATGGTTTGTGCAGGCGGAGAATATACTTGGGATCAAAATGGAGAAACATATACAGCGGCAGATAGTCCTGTAGTGTTGACCATCGATGATAACGGTGGATGTTCATACACGGCAACATTAATGGTTACAGAATATGAAGCGCAAGAAAATGCTGTAACAGAAGTTACTATATGTGCTGGTGCGGATTATACTTGGTCAGAGAATGGTCTTACTTACACAGCAGTAGATAGTCCTGTGGTTTTAGATTTAGCTGATGCAAATGGATGTGCATTTACTTCAACATTGATTATAAATGAAAGTAATGCAACTTCAGATGTTTATCAAGAAGTATCAGTATGTGCAGGTTCAGATTATACTTGGGATCAAAATGGAGAAACATATACAGTGGCAGATAGTCCTGTAGTGTTAACTATTGATGATAATAGTGGGTGTTCTTATACTTCAACTCTAGTAATTACTGAGTATAACACAACTGACGATGTGGTAACTGAAGTTATAGTTTGTGAAGGAACTGATTACTTATGGTCTGAAAATGACGAATCGTATTCAGCAGCAGACAGTCCTGTAGTGTTAGAATTGACAGATGTTAATGGTTGTTCTTATACATCAACTTTAATTATTACCGAGCATGTGCCTGTAAACACTATAGTAACTGAGGTTACTGTTTGTAGTGGAGAAGAGTATGTTTGGTCGCAAGACAATGTTGCATATACTGCAGCAGATAGTCCAGTGGTTTTAAATTTAACAAATGTGAATGGGTGTGCATATACGGCAACATTGACAATTACTGAATTTGTGCCAACGGAAGATATAGTTACTGAGGTTACTATTTGTGAAGATGAAACATATATATGGTCATATAATGATGAGGCATATACAACAGCAGATAGTCCTGTAGTTATAGAATTAATGGATAATAATGGTTGTACTTATACGACATCATTAATTATCAATGAGGAAAGTAATGTTGTTATTGGTGATTATGTTTGGTTAGATGAAAACGAAAATGGTATTCAAGATGAAGGAGTTGATTCTGGAATCAATGGTGTTACTGCGACATTATTTAGCTGTAATGAAAATACGGAAGTTGATTCTGTGTTAACAGCTTACAATCAAGCAGATGGCCAACCAGGTTATTATATGTTTGAAGTTTGTGCTAATAGTGGTGATTACTATGTTGTATTTAGTGAAATACCAGAAGGTTATGAATTTAGTATGAGTAACAGTGGAAGTGAATCTTCAGATTCTAATGCAAATTCAGATGGAGTTACAGCATGTTTTAATGTAGTAAACACAGATGTAACAGGGATTGATGCAGGTTTATTTAATTCATGCCATTTAGAAGTAGATGCAGGAGCAGACGCAGAAGTATGTGCAAATGAAACTGTGACGCTTTCAGCAAGTTTTAGTGATGTAGATAGTCTTTGTCATGGAGGATGTGATTATCCTATTCTTAATCAAGATAGATGTGATGGTCCTTCTGGTGATTTTGAAGTTTGGGTGGTGTCTTCACCTGTAACGGGATCATTTCAGTTTAACGCGTCACAACAATCTTTTGAAACTTTTGATAATGGAACTGCTAAATACACAGCAACTGTATCAAATGGTGTAGATGTATTATTAATAGATTTTACATATAGTGGTTATACAACTGCAACACCTCAGGGAAGTCCAAAATTAAACGACTGTCAAACGTATGATACGTCAGGATATGAGTATTATACACAGTTGACAGGTTTTATTAAATCTCAAAACCATGGTGTTTTTACTGTAACTCCAATGGGTGAAGCATTCCAAATCGGAATGGGAGCAGATGTTAAGAGACTTGGTTTTGGAGCTTCAGGATGGTATACATTATCAGGAGGTGATGGCACATATACTAATGGAGATCTTAATTTAGCGCTTGGTGCATGTCAGCCTAAAGCAGTAGATTACCAATGGACTACACAAGATGGTAGTATTGTAGGAAGCTCTACTCTAGAAACGATTACTGTAGATCAAGCAGGTACTTATACTGTTCAAGCTGTAAACTGTGTAGGTTGTGTAGCAATAGATTCAGTTGTAGTAACGGAATCTAGTGTTTGTAATGGTTCTGATAGTTCTGATCATTCATTAAGAGTTTATCCAGTGCCAGCATCTAGTAATACTAGTGTTACTATTGATGTTGATATAGATGGTTTAGATGGTGATTCAAATTTATCTAATATCGAGGTTAGTGTTTATGATGCAAGAGGAAGACTTGTGCATCAGCCAAAAACATACCAAGTTATAGCTGGTAGAAATTTAATTGAATACGAACTTGGAAATATTGATCTAGGTACTTATTTGATGAAAGTTACTGGTGAAGGATGGTTAGATACAAGCAGACTCATTATTAAGTAAGCTTTTAATAAATTGAAAAGAAAAAGGAATCGTAATTAATTTTACGGTTCTTTTTTTTTTTTTGCTTTAATATTTCCGGCTTGTCATAGGTTATAATCGTCATTCTGTAATTAGGATTGATTATCAGAAGACTAATAAATAATTAAATTCGATATAAAATGTAGCTAATTTGAAATTTGAATTTTTTTATAAATGATTTATCTCTATTTTTAAGCAAACAACAATTCATGCTTAGAAAAGTTTTTGCCAGTGCCGTTTTTGGTGTTGAAGCCTCAACTATTACTGTAGAAGTTAATGTAGATAAAGGTGTAGGGTATCATTTAGTGGGACTACCAGATAATGCTATTAAGGAAAGCAACTATAGAATAGCGGCTGCATTACAAAATAATGGCTACCGAATTCCAGGAAAAAAGATTACAATTAACATGGCTCCTGCTGATTTAAGAAAAGAAGGCTCGGCATACGATTTAACTTTGGCTATTGGGATTTTGGCAGCATCAGACCAAATAAAAGCAGAAAATTTAGATGAATATCTCATAATGGGTGAGTTATCTTTAGATGGAAGTTTGCAACCTTTTAAAGGGGCTTTGCCAATTGCTGTTAAGGCGCGAGAAGAAGGTTTTAAAAAAATTATTTTGCCTATTCAGAATGCAAAAGAAGCGGCTATTGTTGATGACTTAAAGGTCTTTGGTGTTGACAATATTATGCAGGTGATTAATCATTTTGATAATGACGAGCCTTTAGAGCAAACGATTATAAATACGAGAGAAGAGTTTTATAAAAATTTAGATTTTCCTGAATTTGATTTTGCAGATGTAAAAGGGCAAGAGTCTATAAAGCGTTGTATGGAAATTGCGGCCGCAGGAGGGCATAATATTATACTTATTGGACCTCCAGGTTCTGGTAAAACGATGTTAGCAAAACGTTTACCAAGTATATTGCCGCCAATGACTTTACATGAAGCTTTAGAAACTACAAAAATACATTCTGTTGTAGGTCGTGTTAAGGCTCATACAGGTCTAATGGCGCAACGACCATTTAGAAGTCCACATCATACAATATCAAATGTCGCACTAGTTGGTGGTGGAAGTTATCCGCAACCAGGAGAAATATCACTATCTCACAATGGTGTTTTGTTTTTAGATGAATTACCTGAGTTTAAGCGCGAAGTTCTAGAAGTTATGCGTCAGCCATTAGAAGATAGAGAAGTTACTATTTCTAGAGCAAAATTTACGGTTACTTATCCATCATCATTTATGTTAGTGGCAAGTATGAACCCGAGTCCAAGTGGTTATTTTAATGATCCAGATGCGCCAATAACATCGTCTCCAGCAGAAATGCAAAGGTATATGGGGAAAATTTCAGGACCTTTATTAGATCGAATAGATATTCACATTGAAGTCACTCCTGTGCCATTTGAAAAATTAGCAGATGAAAGAAGTGGCGAGTCTTCAGTAGACATAAGGAAACGCGTTACCAAAGCTAGAGAAAAGCAAACCATACGATTTAATGAGCTAGAAAACATTCATTATAATGCTCAAATGAATACCAAACAGATTAGAGAATACTGCAAGCTTGAAGACGCATCAATGCAATTACTGAAATCGGCTATGGAGCGTTTAAACTTGTCTGCTAGAGCTTACGACAGAATTCTGAAAGTTTCAAGAACTATTGCGGATTTAGAAGGTTCACAAGACGTTTTGGGAGCTCATATAAGTGAAGCTATACAGTATCGTAGTTTAGATCGTGATGGTTGGCTCGGTTGATTGTCACTTATGAAAAATCAATAATTATATAGACTAACACCTTAAAGTTAAGTTGTAAAAACAATAATTTAGAAACTTAAAAATTCCATTTATAAAGATGAAAAAATTTTACATATTATCATTAATCTTATTAGTGTTTGGTTGTGGCAATAATGAAAATAAGCAACCAGCAAAACAAGATGTGATTGTTGATGTTGAGGTTGTGGAGATTCCTGCTTTAGACTTAGCTCAAGCTAATAATTTAGCGCAATTACCTTTAAATTGTATTAATACCGAATATCCAAACAAATTGAATCAAGTTATAGGTAGTGCTGACGATTTAAAATCTCCTAGCGAATTGCATCCTGCATTTTATGGCTGTTTCGATTGGCATTCAGCTGTTCATGGACATTGGAGTTTGGTAAGTTTATTAAAGCAATTTCCCGATTTAGAAAACAGAAAGGAAATAGAGCAAAAATTACTTCATAATATTTCAAAAGAAAAGATAGAGAATGAGATATTGTATTTTGAAGGTAAACATTCTAAATCTTTTGAACGAACTTATGGTTGGGCTTGGTTGTTAAAGTTGGCTGAAGAACTACATACTTGGGATGCTGAAGTCGCAAGAGAATTAGAGTCAAACCTTCAGCCGTTAACGGATTTAATTGTTGATAAGTACGTTGAATTTCTGCCAAAATTAAATTATGCTATTCGTGTAGGTGAACATACAAATACGGCTTTTGGGATGAGTTTTGCATACGATTATGCATCAACACTAGATAATGAGGAATTAGCAGAGATTATTGAGAATCGCGCAAAACATTTTTATTATGACGATCAAGATTGTCCATTAGAATGGGAGCCAAGTGGTTTCGATTTTTTATCACCTTGTTTAGAAGAAGCGGCATTAATGAAACGTGTTTTAGAGATAGAAGAATTTAAAGTATGGGTAAATGATTTTTTGCCAGAGCTTAGTGATGCTAATTTTGATTGGTCTGTTGGAGAAGTGTCAGATAGAACAGATGGAAAGTTGGTGCATTTAGATGGTGTTAATTTTTCAAGAGCTTGGAGTCTAAATTATGTTGCGAAGGATTTACCAGAATTTAATCATTTACAAAACATAGCTAATAAGCATATCAATCAGTCATTGCCTAGTATTGTTGGTGATAGTTATGAAGGTGGTCATTGGTTAGGTAGTTTCGCGATTTACGCACTCAATTCTGTTGAGAAATGATAAAAAGCTTTTTTAGAAATATTGGTCCAGGCCCTTTGGTTGCCGCTGCTTTTATTGGCCCAGGAACTGTGACAGTTTGCACTTTAGCTGGTGTAAATTTTGGTTTCGCTTTATTATGGGCTATGGTTTTATCCATTTTTGCTACTATAATTTTGCAAGAAATGGCTGCTAGATTAGGTATTGTATCGCAAAAGGGATTATCTGAAATTATTAGAGAAGAAATAAAGCATCCTGTGGTTAAGGTTTTGGCAATTGTGTTAATTTTAAGTGCGATTGTAGTGGGTAATGCAGCTTACGAAGCAGGTAATATTAGTGGTGGCGCTTTAGGTATGGAGACCATAGTTGGTCATATAGTTTGGGAGCTAGGAAACATAAAGCTCAATGTATTAAGTTTAGTTATTGGTGCAATAGCTTTTGTGTTACTTTATATCGGGAATTATAAATTGTTAGAAAAGGTGTTTGTGATTTTAGTAATCCTAATGAGTTTTGCTTTTATAACAACAGCGATAATTACAAAACCTAATGTTATTGAAATCCTTAGAAGTATAGTCATCTTTGAGTCTCCAGAAGGAAGTGTTTTAACGATAATTTCATTAATAGGTACAACAGTGGTGCCTTATAATCTCTTTTTACATGCTTCGTTGGCTAAAACTAAATGGACGGATAAAAGCGATATTAAAATAGCAAAAAAAGATACGCTTGTAGCTGTTGTTTTGGGTGGTTTGGTTTCAATGTGTATTATCATTGCAGCTTCTACTATACAGAAAACTTCGATTACTAATGCTGCAGATTTGGCTTTGGGCTTAGAACCTTTGTTTGGTAATTTTGCAAAATATTTCTTAGCCATTGGTTTATTTGCTGCAGGTATTACAAGTGCAATTACAGCGCCTTTAGCTGCGTCTTACGTAGCAAGTGGTTGTTTGGGTTGGGATGTAGATTTAAAGTCTAAAAAATTTAAAGCAGTTTGGATGTTTATAGTATTCTTAGGTGTTGCTTTTTCCTCTAGTGGATTTAAATCTATTGAGATTATACAATTCGCTCAAATTGCAAACGGTATACTTCTTCCTGTTATCGCTGGCTTTTTACTATGGATAATGAATAAATCTTCTGTTTTAGGAGCTTATAAAAATTCTAATCTTCAGAATTTCTTTGGCTTAGTTATTTTAGTAATAACCATATTATTGGGTTTAAAAGGGATTTTAAGCGTATTCGAAATGATTTAATATGAAGCAATTTAGCATAGATATAAATGCAGATGTAGGTGAAGGTGTTGGTAATGAAGCCTTATTAATGCCTCTTGTTTCTTCTTGTAATATAGCTTGTGGTGGACATACTGGTGACTTGGAGTCTATGGCTGAGGTTGTGAAATTGGCTAAGGTTAATGGTGTAAAAATAGGAGCGCATCCCTCATTTCCTGATAAAATGAATTTTGGAAGAACAGTTATGAAGCTTTCAAAAGATGAATTATTTAAAAGTTTAAAATCTCAAATAAGCAGTTTGCTTTCTATTGTTAATTCTAATGGTGTAAAACTACATCATATTAAACCTCATGGTGCCTTGTATAATTTGGCAGCGAAAGATGAGGATGTGTCAAATGTTATTATCAAAGTAATTAAGAGCCTAGATTGTTCAGTTCAATTATACGCGCCTTATAATTCTGTATTGGCCATTTTGGCAAAACAAGAAAATATTAATGTTGTGTTTGAAGCTTTTGCAGATAGAAATTATAATGATGATTTGTCATTGGTTTCTCGTTTGAAATCAGGAGCTATTTTACATGATAAAAAGGCTGTTTTAAACCATGTTTTGAATATAATAACAGAACAAAAAATAAGATCAATTAGCGGTGTAGACGTTGCAATAATTGCAGACACCATATGTGTGCATGGAGACACACAAAATGCACTTGAAATTTTAAGTTATTTAAATTTAAATTTGGGTAAAAATAAGATTCAAATTTTATAAATAAAAATGAGATATCAGTTACGATTTTCGCAATATAATGAACGTTCTATTTTGGTGGAATGGCCATCTGAAATTAGTAATGATATACTGCAAGACGTCTTGGTTTTTAAGAAAATTATTGAAAACAATTATAATAAACAAATTATTGAAGTAATATCTGCATATAATTCAATATTAATTGTTTATGTGTTAACTATAGATAATGTCAATAGCACTTTTGTTGAATTAAAAGCGTTAAGTGAAGTAGAACATAACTCAAAATTAGAAACTTCAAAAACATTTAAAATTCCAGTTTGTTATGATGCCGAATTTGCTGTTGATTTGCAATCTTTTTCAAACGCAAAAGGACTATCAAAACACGAAATTATTAAGCGACATACTCAAGAGTTTTATTCGGTGTTTTTCGTCGGATTTTTACCTGGATTTTTATACTTAGGAGGACTAGATTCTAGCTTGCATTTAGATCGAAAAAATACACCAAATCTAAACATCAAAAAAGGGTCAGTTGCAATAGGTGGAAAACAGACTGGGATTTACCCTCAAGACAGTCCTGGTGGATGGCATATTATTGGAAATTCTCCCGTAGAATTATTCAGCCCAAAACGTAATCCTCCTTGTTTTATAAAAGCAGGAGATCGTGTTAAGTTTTATTCAGTTTCAGTAACTGAGTATTATAGAATTAAATCTGATATGATGAGTTCTTCTTTCAATGTTGAAACCTTTTTAAATCATGGTTAAGATACTAAAGGCAGGTTTTTATTCTACTATACAAGACAATGGACGTTTTGGGTATAGTAGTTTTGGGGTGCCAGTTTCAGGAGCTATGGATCAAAAAGCTTATAATTTTGCCAATACTATTTTAGGTAACGACAAAAACTCTGCCGTAATTGAAATGACGATGGTTGGAGCTGAAATACAGTTTATGGTCCCGACCTTAGTTGCCATTACAGGTGCAAACATGACTCCAAAACTTAATGGCATTCCTATAGATATGAATACTTCGATTGTTGTAAGAGTAAACGATGTTTTATCATGTGGCATTGCTAAAAATGGTTTTAGAACTTATATTGCGGTAAAAGGTGGATTTCTTACAGATTTAGTATTGGGCAGTAGAAGTATGCTTAAAGTTATCACAGAGCCTTTTAAACTTAATAATGGAGACAGTATAGCAATTACAGAATTATCTAAATTACAAAATATTAAAAACGCTAAGATTAGATTTAACGATGGATATCTTAAAACAAATTGTATAGGAGTAACGAAAGGACCGGAGTTTAATAAATTAACTCATCAGCAGCAAGAATCGCTTTTAAGTCAAAGTTTTGAGGTTTCAAAATATAATAACCGAATGGCTTATCAACTTTTGCCTTTATTTAATAATAATTTGGAATCAATATTAACAGCACCAGTGTTACCAGGAACGGTTCAGTTAACTCCATCTGGACAACTTATTGTATTAATGAGAGATTGCCAAACTACAGGTGGTTATCCAAGAGTTTTGCAGTTAACTGATCACGCTGTAAATATTTTAAGTCAGAAAATGTCTGGAACTCAAATTTCAATACATTTAAAAATCTAATGCATTTTTAAAATAAATAAATTTCTTTAGCATTTTAATTAAAATGTTTAATTTAACAGATATAACCTTAACAGATTAAATAATATATTATGAACAACATCAACGGCTTAATCACTCCAACAGAGGCTAAAGAATTAAATGACGCGTATACTTCTCGTCATACTTTAATCACAAATCAAATCACTAAAGTAGGAGATAATAGATCATCCTGGTATTCTTTAGAAAAAATTAAAGCATATTTAGAATATGCGGAAAAACAAGCTAAAGATTTAGGCTTTGAAATGAATGGCATCCGCATTTATTGTGGCGCACATGAACCAGAAGAAGGAAGCGACATCGATGCAGAGGGTTTAACTACTTTATTTTTAATACCTACAACTGCCGCAGACGAAGGTAAAGGAGGAGGCGATTCTAATCCTGATATTCCTGGTGCACATGGATTGAACAATGGTAGCCATGGCCAGCCGCCAACTGCTAATTATCCACAATAACGATATATGGACGAATTCATCAATGAATACTATAACCTGATAACACGAGGAGTAGAATTCTTAGCTGCATTTACAGGTATATTAGTTTTTAAAAAATATAAACACACACCGACAAAAACAATAATTTACTTTTTAATTTATGCATTTTGGGTTGATTTTATTGGGTCTTATCCGTCCTTTTTATATAAGAATGATCTTTTTTATTTGATTGAAGGGACGTTAATTCAGAGAAATTATTGGTGGTTTACAATTTTTTGGTGGATTGGTCTATCAGTTTTTGTTTCTTATATAAATTATCAGATAATTGAAAATAATCGGCTAAAAAAAATTATTAAATATAGCTTTTACCTTTATATAGTACAGATATTATTATCTATAGCTTTTAGATTTGAATACTTATTTACACCAAATGAGCAATTTATAAAAATAGCTAGTTTTTGGATGGTTAGCCTGTCTATAATTGTCTATTATTTTGAGTTGTTAGGTTCGGATAGAATAATTCAATTTTATAAATCAGTCTATTTTTATTTTAATTCGGCTTTGTTTTGTTGGATACTTATAATGATACCGATGGATTTTTTTGAGAAATATTTTGTTCCTGAAGATGTAGCCTATATTATGTTGAAATATAAAATATATTTATCATTGAATATTTTTCTTTACCTAACCTTTACAACAGCATTAATATTTTGCAAGCCACAGACCAGATAATAAGTACAGCCGCAGAACGCCAACTAATAATATATATGATTATAGTACTGATTATTATATCAGTACTTATCATATTATTTTTTATTGTCTATCAAAAAAGAAAAAATCAACTTCTTTTAAGTAATATAGAACAACAACAAAAATTTGATGAAGAACTCATTAAAACTCAACAAGAAATTCAAGAAGAAACATTGAAGCATGTTGGGCAGGAGTTACATGATAATATTGGGCAAATGCTTGTATTGGCTACAATGCATATTAATGCTGCTTCTAAAGTGGTAAAGGACGAAGTGAAACCAAAAATTAATAATGCTTCTGATGCATTAAAAAACACTTTAGAAGAAGTTAGAGCACTTTCTAAGTCTTTAAATAGTGATGTTATTAATAATCGTGGTTTCGAAGCAACGGTAAAGAATGAAGTAGAAAGGTTAGGTAAGTTTGGATTTATTGATTCTAAAATGTCAATAATAGGAGAGAAGGTAAACTTTGAAAACAATAAAGATGAAATCATCTTATTCCGAATCTTGCAAGAATTTTTCTCTAATACACTAAAATATGCTGAAGCAGAACATTTGAGTGTAAGCTTAAACTACCAAAAGGAATTTTTAATAATTTCTGCACAAGATGATGGATCTGGTTTTAACTTAGAAACAGCAGAAAAAAGTTCTGGATTAATTAATATGGAAAAACGTGCGGAGTTACTTAATGCAGATTTTCAATTAGAATCTAACATTGGTAAAGGAACAATTTTAAGAATAACGTATCCATATAAAACAGCTTAGTTATTACATGCGTTCCAGACTGCTTCATTTGGCAGAGGTGCTGTAAATTTTAAATCTTCTTTCTTTACAGGATGAACGAAACGCAATGTTCTTGCGTGCAAACTAATACTAGCATCTTTATTACTTCTATTAAAACCATATTTTAGATCGCCCTTTATTGGGCAACCAATAGAGGATAACTGAACTCTAATTTGATGATGTCTTCCCGTTTCTAAATCTATTTCTAGAAGGTAGAAATTATCTAATGTTTGTATTATTTTATAATGAAGAATAGCCTTTTTACTCCCTTCAACTTCTTTGATATAGGCTGTAGATTTATTGTTTTTAGGATTCTTTTTTAGCCAATGTATCAAAGTGCCACTTGTTTTTGGTGGTTCGTTTTTTACTAAAGCCCAATACGTTTTTTTTGCTGTTTTCTCTGCAAATAGTTTATTTAATCTAGGTAAAGCTTTACTTGTTTTAGAAAATAATACAATTCCAGTAGTTGGCCTGTCCAAACGATGAACCACACCCAAATATACATTTCCTTCTTTGTTGTATTTGTCTTTTAGATAAGACTTAACAACTTCACTTAATGGTTTGTCACCTGTTTTATCGCCTTGCACAATATCTCCAGCACGTTTATTCACAACGATGATATGGTTGTCTTCATGCAAAACTTGAAGATTATTTTTATTAGATAAAATTTTTTCTGAACGATGAGCCACTAATACACTACTAATTAATTTCGCTTACTGCTTACTGCTTACTGCTTACTGCTTACTAGTACTGCTCCTTCTCATTAGGAAAATCACTACTTTTTACATCAGTTGCATATTGAGAAATTGCTGTTGTCATTTCTTCATACAAATTCATGTATCGTCTTAAAAAGCGAGGATTAAATTCATGTGTCATACCCAACATATCATGTAAAACCAAAACTTGCCCATCAACACCATTACCAGCACCAATGCCTATTACAGGAATAGAAACACTCTCAGCAACTTCTTTAGCTAATTTTGCAGGAATCTTTTCTAATACAATCCCAAAACAGCCTGCTTTTTCTAACATTAAAGCATCTTCCTTTAATTGCTGTGCTTCTTGTTCTTCTTTAGCTCTTACAGTATAAGTTCCAAATTTATAAATGGATTGAGGTGTTAGTCCTAAATGTCCCATAACTGGAATTCCTGCATTTAAAATCCGTTTAATGGATTCTTTCACTTCTTTACCACCTTCCATTTTTACAGCATGTCCTCCTGATTCTTTCATTATTCTAATCGCAGAACGTAAAGCCTCTTTGGGATCACTTTGGTAGCTACCAAAAGGTAAATCAACAACTACTAAACTTCTATCAATTGCTCTTACAACAGAAGACGCATGGTAAATCATTTGATCTAACGTAATTGGCAAGGTTGTTTCATGGCCAGCCATGACATTACTTGCAGAATCACCAACCAAAATAACATCAATACCAGCACCATCAACGATTTTTGCCATGGTATAATCGTAAGCCGTAAGCATAGATATTTTTTCGCCTTTAGACTTCATATCTATCAAGGTTTTTACGGTAATTCTTTTATATTCTTTTTTTGCTGTAGACATTATTGTTTTTATTAGTTGAATGTAAAAATAAAGAGATTTTTATATTTAGCTTTAAACTTAAGAGGATTTATTGAGTTGCAGAATCAAAGATGAATTTACAAGACGTTGTAAAACTTAAAAGGTGTAAGTTAAATTAGCAGTCTGCCAAATGTACTCCAATAGCCAATCCACCTTCAGAAGTTTCCTTATACTTTGTATTCATGTCCTTTGCAGTTTCCCACATGGTATTAACCACTTTATCTAATGGTACTTTTACGTTTTTAGGATCTGTATCTAAGGCTAATTCTGCTGCATTTATGGCTTTTATAGCTCCCATAGAGTTTCGTTCTATACAAGGAATTTGTACTAAACCACCAATTGGGTCGCAAGTTAATCCTAAATGATGTTCCATAGCAATTTCTGCAGCAACAAGGACTTGTTCTGGAGTTCCGCCTAATAATTCGGTTAATGCGCCTGCTGCCATCGCAGAAGATACACCAATTTCTGCTTGACAGCCACCCATTGCAGCACTAATTGTTGCTCCTTTTTTAAAGATACTGCCAATTTCGCCAGCAACTAACAAGAATTTTTTAATGTGTTCAAAATCTGCGTCATGGTTTTCAATAACCATATAATACATTAATACAGCCGGAATTACACCAGCACTTCCATTTGTTGGTGCAGTAACAACTCTACCTAAAGATGCATTAACTTCATTTACGGCTAAAGCAAAACAACTTACCCATTTTAGGATTTGTCTAAACTTTACCTCAGTTGTCCTAATGGTTTTTAGCCATTCTTCGGGATTGTCATATTTATTTTCGCCAATGAGATTTTTGTGCATATCAAAAGCACGTCGTCTTACATTAAGTCCACCAGGTAAATTACCTTCGGTGTGGCAACCAGTATACATACATTCTAGCATCGTATTCCAAATACGTTTTAACTCAAAATCTATTGATGATTCTGCTCTAATAGACTTTTCATTTTCTAGTACAACACCAGAAATAGGTTGTTTTAACTGATCACAAAATTTTAATAGCTCTTCGCCATAAGAAATAGGATAAGGAAATGTGCAATAGAAAATTATTTTATTGGCTTTAGATATTTTTCGTTCCTCTTGAACTACAAAACCGCCACCAATAGAGTAGTAAGTAGATTTATAGTTTCTGCCATTGATTGTAGCTGTGAACACTAATCCGTTAGAATGAAATGGTAAAAATTTTCTATTAAAATTTATATGAGCTTTAAAATCAAAAGGAATATCTCTTTCGTTATTAAAATGTAGAATGTTTTTCGTCTTTACATTTTCAATAATAGTAGTGATGTTTTCAACAGGCATTCGTTCTGGGTCAGCACCAGTTAAACCTAAAATAACAGCAAAGTCTGTGGCATGTCCTTTTCCTGTTAAGGATAAAGAACCGTAAAGATCTACCTTAATGTTTTCAACTTTATCAAAACGTTTTTTATCTTTTAATTCTTTTATCCAACGTTCTGCAGCACGCCAAGGTCCTAAGGTATGTGAACTCGAAGGGCCAACGCCAATTTTTAGCATGTCAAAAACTGAAATACATTCCATCAAAAAGTAGCTTTAATTTATGTGGACAAATATACATTTTGTTGTTTTATACAAGGTTGAATTTAAAAAAATAAAGAGGCTAACTAAAAAGGTGTAAAATTTGTCATTCTGAATTTATTTCAGAATCTGAAATGAGTTCAAATAAACAAGAAAAACACTTTTTTAGGTAGCCTCTTATAAAATTAGTTTAAAATTTTAATAGCTATTCTACAAATTCCATAACAGCATCGTAGTCATTAATATCTAAATTACTGCTATTTACAAAATCCACAGGTAATACTACAATTCTAAAAGTTTGATTAATGCGTTCTTCATCTAGTAATAAATTAAAATCGAAAGTAGGATGTGACTCTATAAATATGGTAACAAAATCAAAATTGTGCTCAAAGTCGTATTGAAATTCTTCGGTAGAATTTACATAAACCGTCTCAGGTAATGCTTTCCAAACATCGTAACCGTCGACTTGACCTCTTAGGTGATACACTAAAACCATATCAGATTCGTATAAGTCTATATCTAATGGAATTTCAACAGTTTCTTGATAACTGTTATTAAATGTAAAGTCTATAGTTCTTTCAAAAGATTGTCCTGTAATGTTTACACCATCATAACCATCAAAGCCTGGAGGACCTTGCTCGCCTGTACAAGAAGTTAGTAATAATGCAAATACTGTAATAATAGATAATATATGTCTCATAATGTTTAGGTTTTTCAATTAGATATCAATATTAATACCAAAGTTGAGTTTAATTCAGAAAATTGATTTAATTCTTTTCTGACATCATGTCATATTTTTTGTCATGGCATAATCATTGACTAATACTAACCGAGTTTAAAATTAATAACACGATACTTTTCGCGAAAGCGGAAAATAAATAACAAATATAATTATGAGTAAGATTATTGGAATTGATTTAGGTACAACCAACTCTTGTGTTTCTGTAATGGAAGGTAATGAGCCAGTTGTAATCCCAAACGCTGAAGGTAAGAGAACAACACCTTCAGTTATCGCTTTCGTAGAAGGTGGTGAAATTAAAGTAGGAGATCCTGCAAAAAGACAAGCGGTTACTAACCCAACAAAAACAGTTTATTCTATTAAACGTTTTATGGGTAACAAGTATTCTGAGTCTAAGAAGGAAGCAGAACGTGTACCATATACAGTAGTAAAAGGTGACAACGATACACCAAGAGTAGATATCGATGGTCGTTTATATACACCTCAAGAATTATCAGCTATGATTCTTCAAAAAATGAAGAAAACTGCTGAAGATTATTTAGGACAAGATGTGTCTGAGGCTGTAATTACAGTACCAGCATATTTTAACGATGCACAAAGACAAGCAACAAAAGAAGCTGGTGAGATTGCAGGATTAAAAGTTCGAAGAATTATCAACGAACCAACAGCCGCAGCATTAGCTTACGGAATGGATAAAAAAGGTACTGACCAAAAAATCGTAGTATTTGATTTTGGTGGCGGAACGCATGATGTTTCTATCCTTGAGTTAGGTGACGGTGTTTTTGAAGTATTGTCTACAGATGGTGATACGCATTTAGGTGGTGATGATGTTGACCAACGTATTATCGATTGGTTAGCTGAAGAGTTTAAAGCGGATGAAAACATGGATTTACGCGAAGATCCAATGGCATTACAGCGTTTAAAAGAAGCTGCAGAAAAAGCTAAGATTGAATTATCGTCATCTGCACAAACAGAAATAAACTTACCATATGTAACAGCTACAGCTAGTGGACCAAAGCACTTGGTACGTACATTATCTCGTTCTAAGTTTGAGCAGTTAATTGATGATTTAATCAAACGTACTATTGAGCCTTGCCAAACAGCATTAAAAGCAGCAGGTTTATCAAAGTCAGATATTGATGAAGTAATTTTAGTTGGTGGTTCTACAAGAATACCAGCAGTACAAGAAGCAGTAGAGAAGTTCTTCGGTAAAGCACCAAGTAAAGGTGTAAATCCTGATGAGGTCGTTTCTTTAGGAGCAGGTATACAAGGTGGTGTATTAACAGGTGATGTTAAAGACGTTCTTTTATTAGACGTAACACCATTATCTCTTGGTATTGAAACTATGGGTAACGTTAAGACTAACTTAATTGAAGCCAATACAACGATTCCTACAAAGAAGTCGCAAGTATTCTCAACAGCAGCAGATAATCAGCCATCAGTAGAGATTCATGTCTTACAAGGTGAGCGTCCTATGGCAGCAGATAACAAAACAATTGGTCGTTTCCACTTAGATGGTATTCCACCAGCAAGACGAGGAACACCTCAGATTGAAGTAACGTTTGATATTGATGCTAATGGTATCATTAAAGTATCTGCAGAAGATAAAGCTACTGGTAAAAAACAAGATATTAGAATTGAAGCATCTTCAGGATTAACAGAAGATGAAATCCAGAAAATGAAGCAAGAAGCTGAAGCAAATGCAGAAGCAGATGCTAAAGCGGCTGAAAGTGCTAAAAAATTAAATGAAGCGGATTCTATGATTTTTCAAACAGAAAGTCAGTTGAAAGAATTTGGTGATAAATTATCTGATGATAAAAAAGCACCAATTGAATCAGCTCTTGAAGAATTGAAAAAAGCATACGAAACAAAAGATATCGCAGTTATTGAGCCAGCTTTAGAGAAAATCAATGAGGCATGGAAAGTAGCAAGTGAAGAAATGTATAAAGCACAAGCAGAAGCGCAAGGTGGAGCTGCAGGCCCTGAAGCAGGAGCAGAGCAACCAGTTGACGAGTCTAACGATGTGGAAGATGTAGATTTCGAAGAAGTGAAATAAGACAAACCTAATTTGTCATTCTGAATTAATTTCAGAATCTAAAAAAAAAACGCAGTCATTAATTTGATTGCGTTTTTTGTTTTTTACATGTTTGTTATTTCTATGAAAGCAAAAATCCAATTTATATTTTCTTAATTGTCTAGATTCCTGCTTTTGCAATAATAACAGCAAGATTAGTTTTGTATTTTCGCAACATTACTAAGATATATGCAATTCATAAAACAGATTAATTCAAACTATAACCCAAAACGCCTTGCCGTAAAGTTAAATGCTAAAGGTGAACAATTTGTGGTAAAAGGCCATCCTTGGGTGTTTTCTAACAGTATTGTTAAGATTAATGACGATGCTAAAACAGGTGATTTAGCTATAATTTTTAGCAAGAATAAAAACAAGGTAGTTGGTTTAGGTTTGTTTGATGGAAATTCTCCAATTAGAATAAAAATTATTCATAATGCCGAAAAGAAAGTCACAATAAATGCAGACTTTTTCCATAGTAAGATCGCGTCAGCATATTATAAACGTGACGAATTATTAAGCACTAACACCAATAGTTATCGATTAATATTTGGAGAGAACGATGGTTTCCCAGGATTAATAGCAGATGTGTACGATACTGTTTTAGTTGTAAAATTATACTCCGAAATTTGGTTGCCCTATTTAGAGCCAATTCTCAAAAGTTTACAACAAATATCTATGGCAAAAACTATAGTGATGCGCTTAAGTAGAGGCTTACAAAATAGCGATCAGCACAATTTTGTAGATGGTGAAGTTATTTACGGAACACTAAATAATGAGGTTGTTGAGTTTGTGGAGCATGATGTGAAATTTTCGGCAAATGTTATAAAAGGTCACAAGACAGGTTACTTTTTAGACCATAGAGCAAATAGAAAACGCGTCGGAGAGTTAAGCACAGGAAAATCTGTTTTAGATGTGTTTTCTTATGCTGGTGGTTTTTCAGTCCATGCGTTAGCAAATGGAGCAAAAGAAGTCACAAGTTTAGATATAAGTAAACAAGCCTTAGATATGGCACGCGCTAATGGCAAACTGAATGCGTATTCTGGTCAGCATAAAACGATTTCTGGTGACGCTTTTGAAGAAATGAAAGCATTAATTAACAAAGGAAAAACTTATGATGTTGTAGTTATTGATCCTCCAAGTTTTGCTAAACAACAATCTGAAGTAGATTTAGCTAAGAAAAAGTATGCACAGTTAGCAGAACTAGGTGAGAAGCTTACGGCTAAAAAAGGAATTTTGGTTTTGGCATCTTGCTCTTCTAGAGTTTTAGCACAATCATTTTTTGATTTAAATACAAGAGTTTTAAGTGCGCAGTATCGACTTTTTGAAACAGAACTAAAAACAAGGCATGATAGTGATCATCCTGTCACTTTTCCGGAAGGCGCTTATTTAAAATGTGGATACTATAGATTTTTAGAATAATTTTTTCCTATTTCATAATCATAAAGCTTAAATTAGTGCATTAACTCAAAACTGATATCATGAAAAAATTGAAATTTACCTTTATAATATGTTTATCAATTTTAATGATGTCATGTTCTTCAGATGACGATTCTAACGATACATTGAGTGAAGATTTTTTGTTAGGCACATGGATAGGAGTAGATTTAGAATATTTTGGCACAACGGAATTTGAATATTTAGGTATTCCTATAACAACGCAATTTGTTGGTGAAGCTTATGATATAGATTATTCTATTTCGTTTATGGATAATCCAAATGAATTTACAACAGATGGTACCTATAGTATTGAATTATCTACGACCGTTTTAGGTGAAACTCAAGTTGAGAATATTGAGAATTTAATGTTTTTAAGTGATGGTAATTGGTCATTAGCAGGTAATGAATTAACTATCGTTAACCAAGGCGTAGCATCAGTCGGTACTTTAAGTATGTTATCTAATGATATGCTAGAATTGAATGTTGTAGAGCGGCAAACTACTGTTCTAGATGGTGTAGAATACATCGTTACTGTGAACTCGGTTTCTACCTTTGAGAGGGAAGAATAAGACCTATTATTTTTCGAGTTTTTAAGAATTAAATTATTTAAATGAGAATCATATTTTATTAAACTATTATGCGTGCATAATAAATTTAATTATATTTGTTCGCCAAAAATTAATAATATAAAGATCTTTTACCCTTAGACTATGCAAAGTAAACTCACAGAATTGCTAGAAATTACGCATCCTATAATACAGGCACCAATGTTTTTGGTTTCTAATGTTGCAATGGTAACAGAAGCGATGAAAGCAGGAATTGCAGGTTGTATACCAGCATTAAATTATAGAACTATTGATGAATTAAGAGCTGCTATAAAAGAATTAAAAGCAAATAAAGTAGAAGGAGGCGCTTTTGGCTTTAATTTAATTGTGAATAAGTCTAATGTTAAATACAAAGGTCAATTAGAAGCTATTTGCGAAGAAGGCTGTGATTTCATTATTACCTCTTTAGGAAGTCCTGAAGAAACCATAATTCAAGCACACGCAGTTGGTATTAAAGTTTTCTGTGATGTTACCGATTTAAGATTTGCAAAAAAGGTAGAGCAATTAGGTGCAGATGCAGCAATTGCCGTTAATAACGAAGCTGGTGGACACAGAGGTAATTTGTCTCCTGAAGAATTAACAAGCCTATTAAATAAAGAGTTATCAATACCTGTAATTTCGGCAGGAGGTGTAGGCTGTAAAGCAGACATTGATAAAATGATGAGTTATGGTGCAGAAGGAGTTTCTGTTGGTAGTCCGTTTATAGCTTCCGTTGAAGCAGGTGTTACTGATGAGTATAAACAAGCTTGTGTAGATTATGGCGAAAAGGATATTATAATGACAGAACGTATTTCTGGTACTCCTTGTACGGTGATAAATACACCTTATGTTCAAAAAATAGGTACTAAAGCAACATGGATAGAAAACCTATTAAATAAAAATAAGAGCCTTAAAAAATGGGTAAAAATGATTCGTTTTTCAATAGGCATGAAAGCTACAGAAAATGCGGCTAAAAAAGCAACCTATAAAACCGTTTGGGTTGCAGGACCAAGTATTGAGCATACAAAGGCTATTCTTCCGGTTAAGGCCATTGTAGATAAACTAATATCTTAAGTATTGAAAGTATTTGTTACTGTTTTAATCAGTGTTTTATGTTTATCCTGTACATTTAATACACTTCAAATAAAGACTGGAGATATTGTATTTAGAGGCAAAGTTAATAGTAATTTATCTGAAGCTATAAACGACGTCACGCAAACCACTAAATCCACAAATTATACGCACATTGGCATTTGTAAGGTAATAGATAATGAGGTTATTGTATATCATTCAGATTTAGGAAAAGGTGTTGTAAAAGAGTCCTTAGAATTATTTAAAACATCTACTGATACTATAAACTATAACGTAGATTTATACAGAATAAACCCAATAGATATTAAGCAAATTGAACAAGCGATCTCTACAGCAGATTCCTTACTCGGTCAGTCATACAATACCACATATATTTTAGAAGATGAAGGCTATTATTGCTCCGAATTTATTTATGAGCTATTTAAAACAGATTCTATATTTCAGTTAGAACCAATGACTTTTAAAAATTCTAAAACTAACGAATTTCATGATGGTTGGGTTGAGCACTATGAAAATTTAGACATAGATATACCAGAGGGTAAGCTAGGTTGCAATCCTAATGGTATGGCTAATAGCGATAAAATATTTTTTATCAGGAAAATTCAGTAAACGCTAATTAAGTACTAACTCTTCAAGTTTTTCTTCTTCAAAATCTTTCTGTTTACTTTTCTTTTTTCTGGTAAATAAGTTGAAGGTGTAACTCGCAACAAAGCCACCTGCAGCTGTAGCTATAGCTTCTCCTGTGTCAAACTTTCCACTAATAATATAGCCGTCATAAATTTCTTTAGATAAGCCTGCTAATGTAGAAAGTCCTAAACTATACCAAAATGCTTTTTTAGAATTTTTAGTTTTAGAATATATCACTGCGTACGTAGATGCGGCAATACCAGCACCAATAGCAAAATGCAATTGATCATCATTAGACATTGTTTGTGCAGTGCTAGAATTAAAAATGAATAAGATAAAAATGGTTAATAAAAATTTCATGATTGGGGTTTTGAGTCGTGAAATGTATTATTAATGCTAAGAAGTAAAAATTTTTTCCGATTGGATAAGGTTTTTTACGACGAACAACCAAATTTTTAATCAGAAATAATAAATACATTGATTTCTCCATGAATTTAAGAAATTAGGAATAGCTTCAATATCAATTATTTGGTTAATTTTAAAGCATGATTTAAATATTTTTTTTAAAAATTGTCCCTTTTTACTTTTTGGTAAACGTCTTAAGGATATAAATAATTAAATTCTAAAAAATTATGAAAGATTTTATGATGATTTTCGTTGGCAAAGAATACGTAGATTTAGGCTTGTCGCCAGACGAACTGCAAGCGCGAATGGAAAAATGGTTTGCTTGGGGAGCAAAAATGGAAAAAGCAGGAATATTGAAAGGTGGCGAAGCCTTAACACCTCAAATTAGACGTGTAACGGGTAAAAATAGAACAGTAACAGATTTAACCTCTACAGAAGTAAAAGAAATTGTTGGCGGTTTTTATTTGATTAAAGCAAAAGACTTTGATGCTGTACAAGAAATTGCACAAGATTTCCCAGACTACGATTTAGGAAATACTGTAGAAATACGTGAAATTATGGTATTTGACCAATAATGGAAACTAAAGATATAGACCATCTGTTTCGCCATCACAGTGGAAAGATGGTCTCTGTTTTAACACGAATTTTTGGATTGCAACATCTAGATATCATTGAGGATGCAGTACAAGACACTTTTATAAAAGCCAGTTTAACGTGGCGAAAGCAACAACCAGATTATCCTGAAGCTTGGTTAACTAAAGCGGCTAAAAATAGAGTTTTAGATATCTTTAGAACTTTAAAATCTCAAAAAAATAATCTCCCAAACATTTCGCAAGGAACAGATGCAATTGCCATTAATGAGTTGTTTTTAGATTCTGAAATAGAAGATGCACAACTTAGAATGATTTTTACTGCGTGTCATCCCAAATTAGATCCTCGCGATAGAATTTCATTTGCCTTAAAAACTGTTTCGGGTTTTAGTATTAAGGAGATTGCTTCGGCATTATTAACGAAAGAAGAAACAATCAAAAAGCGTTTAGTACGCGCTCGAAAAGTCATAAAAAAGGCCAAATTAAAATTTAATATACCACAAGGAAAAGACTTATCGGAACGTTTAGAAAGTGTTTTAGAAGTCTTATATCTAATATTTAATGAGGGATTTCATTCTAATAATAAAACGCAATTAATTAGAACAGATTTATGCACAGAAGCTATGCGCTTATGTCAACTACTGCTAAAACGAAAGCAAACCCAATTGCCAGAATGCTATGCTTTATTTGCCTTAATGTGTTTTCATTCTGCAAGATTAGAAACTAAAATGAGTTTGGATAATGCAGTTTTAGATTTAAAACAACAAGATAGAAGCTTATGGCATTTTCCGTTAATTCAACTTGGTAATTCCATGATGTATAAGGCCGTTGAAACGGATGAGTTTTCTTGTTATCATTACGAAGCAGCTATTGCAGCAGAACATTTAAAAGCTAAATCTTTTGAGGCAACAGATTGGAATAAAATTTTAAAATGGTATAACGCTTTATATCTTTTGCAACCTATGCCATCACATTTGCTTACTATGGCTGTTATTTGCATGCAGACTGAAGATTATAAAATGGCGAATACCTATTTCAATCAAATACAAGCTACAGATTTGGAGCAACGTGCCTATTTATTTTATGCGGCAAAAGCAGATTACTATGCTCAAAATAATAATTTTCCTGAAGCAATTATACAGATAGATTTAGCATTAAATAAGGTTAATAATACATTAGAAAAAGCTTACTTAGAAAAGAAAAAAGAATCGTGGTTAATGAAATAAAGGCATAGAGGAAGCGTATTAAATATTCCAAATTATAAATATTTAAAAAACTTAACTTCAAGAAATTCGCTAATTTTATATTTTAAACAGAGACTAATTATGAGACTAAAACCAAAATCCATAAGACCATTTATTGGTTCTAAAGATTATAATATTTCAAGGCAATTTTATAAAGATTTAGGGTTTAAAGAAGTTGTAATTTCTCATAATATGTCTGTCTTCACAACAGAAAAGTTTTCCTTTTATTTGCAAGATGCGTATGTAAAAGATTGGATTGATAATACTATGATTTTTCTTGAAGTGGAAAATGTTAAAGTGCATTTAGAGAATTTGAAGCAATCAGGATTAGTCAATAAATATGAAAACGTTAGATGTTCTGAGGTTGTTAGTAATGATTGGGGAAATGAGTTCTTTCTTCATGATCCATCGGGAATTCTTTGGCACTTTGGAGAGTTCAGTCTTTAAAAATATAGAGTTTTCTATATTTATATAACAACTTTCATATATCGTAAATCCTTGGCATTAAATTTGTTTGTAACAAAACAGTAAGTTCTGCGACGTATAAAGTAGAACACAAGTTTAATTAAAGAAAAAAAGTTATGATTAATAAAGGAGTGGTAGTTTTAGGTGTATTGTTAGGAGCAGCAGCAGGCGTTTTATTGGCGCCAGAAAAAGGAAGCGTTACACGAGATAAACTAAAAAAAGAAGGTAAGGATATTAAAAATCAATTATCTAGCGACTTAACTGAAGTAAAAGAAGATCTTTCTGAAGCTGTAGCGTCTGGTAAAGAAAAATTTAAACAAGATATGGAAGATTTTGCTTCTAAATCGAGTTACAAAACCGAACAAGCGATTACGTTTATAGAAAAGCAATTGGCTATTTTAAAGGAAAAGAATAAAACCTTACAAAAAACGAGTTAATCCTTTTGTAATATACAAAAACGTCATTTAGTATAAATTTTACTTCCAATAGCTTTTGAAATAGAATTTTGCAAAATGACGTCTTTTATTTAGTACTCGTTTTTATAAAATAAATTAAACTAATGTATTAATTATTTCAACATTGACCACATGTTTTCCTTCAAAAGGGATAACTTTTAATCGTTTACCAAATAAAGATTGAGCGCGTTCAGATTCTAACTGAATTCTGTTGTCATCTAAATATTCATCTTCAGTACCATAAATGAGTTTTACTTCGGTGCTGTCATTTAAATACTTAAAATCTTCATTGGTTAACTCTATTGGTATTCCACCAGAATGTATAACTAGCTGATGGCATTGCAATTCTTTTTTTGATAAATAGCGTAACGCAACACTCACACCTTGTGAATAACCCAAAACAATTAAATTTACATTGTTAGGTATGTTTTCAGATTCCAAAACCGAATCAAAATAATTAATAATAGTTTCCATACCACTTTTAGTTTCATCCCTCGTCAACCAATTAGCACCAACATGCATCTTAGGTTGAATATAAAACTTACTTGGAGCCTGAGGTGCAATTATATAATTTTCTTCTGCATTTAGGCCTTTAAAATATTTAAGAAAATAGCGACTTAGATAACCCATACCATGGCAAACAAACCATACGTTTTTTGTCTCTCTAGTAAGCGAATTTAAAGTGGAATAGGAGTTGGTGGTTTTATATGAAACTTCTTTCTCTATTGATCTCATTTTTGACTTAGTATTCTTTATCTTTGAGGATAAATTTACTCATTTATATGCAATTATCTAAAGAAGAAATTATAGCTAAGGCCAATGCGATTAGTAAAAATACATTAATGGAAACCTTAAGTATTGAAATTGTAGATTTTAGTGATGATTATCTAATTGCCAGAATGCCTGTAACTCCAAAAGTGCATCAGCCAGATGGTATTTTACATGGAGGTGCTGTGGCAGCTTTAGCCGAAAGTGTTGGCGGTTATGCAACTTATATTTTTTTAAATAATGAAGAGTTTTTTATACGTGGATTAGAAATTACAGCCAATCATGTAAAGAGTGTAAGCGAAGGTTATGTCTATGCCAAAGCAACTTTTATGCATAAAGGAAGAACAACACAATTATTAGATATTAGAGTAACAGATGAAGCCGATAATTTAATTTCAATTTGTCGCTTGTCTACCATTTCACTTCCAAAAAAATAAGAAACCAATGACCGAAGATTCATTTTTTGAAGCTTTACAAATTCATTATTCTAAGCACTTGCCTTTTGTTGTTTACAGCAAACCAACAGATAATGACATAAAATGTTGGTTGCAGCAAGACGCAACTTTAAATACATCAGATTCATTTTTAGAAAGTGGCTTTTTATTTTCGCCATTTAATGCTTCGGAAGATAATATTTTATTCGCTTCAGATGCTTGTGAGTTTATAGAAATTAGTGTTTCTTCCTTAAACGGAGAAGTTATAGAACCTGCTGAAATTAGTGCTGAAGTTAAAGATAAAATTCAGCATATAGACTTGATAACAAACGGAATTAAGCATATAAATGAAGATTGTTTACAGAAAGTCGTTTTATCGAGGTGTCAAACTAAATTACTCCAAGATAAAAGCCCGTTTTCTATTTTTAAAAGACTTTTTAATAAGTATAAAAATGCTATGGTTTATTGCTGGTATCATCCTAAAGTAGGCTTATGGCTTGGAGCAACACCAGAGTTATTATTAAAAGTTGAAGGAAAACGTTTAACTACGATTTCATTAGCTGGTACACAACCTTACAGACGAATAGCAAAGCCAATGTGGTCGCATAAAGAATATGAAGAACAACAAATTGTAACGGATTATATTACTAAACAGTTAGAGCCTTTTACCAAGCAAATTAATGTCACAGATGTTGAGACTGTTAAAGCAGGAAGCTTATTACATCTTAAAACAAAAGTTACAAGTTTAATCAATGATACATCTCAATTAAATGACATTTTAAAAGCATTACATCCAACACCTGCAGTCTGCGGTTTTCCAAAAGTCGATGCTAAAGAATTTATTCTTCAGAATGAAAATTATAAGCGTAGTTATTATACTGGTTTTTTAGGTGAACTAAACTTAAAACAAACGACAACACGCAATACAAACAGACGCAATGTAGAAAACAATGCCTACGCTGTAGTGAAATCTACTAGTACGTTTTACGTGAATTTACGTTGTATGCAATTAATGGATAATTTAGCACATATTTATGTAGGAGGTGGTATAACAAAAGACTCTAATCCAGAAAATGAATGGGAAGAAACAGTTAATAAAACAAGCACTATTGGGTCAGTTTTATATTAATAAAGGTTAATTTCAAAAAACAAATGTAAATCTCGAATATTAAAATTGAGAGCAAAGATTTTATGATATATTCAAAAATTCCATTAGCGCAAACTGTAGTCACGCTATGTAAAACGCATAACATAAAGCATATTGTGATTTCTCCTGGTAGTAGAAATGCACCATTAAATATCGGGTTTACACATGATGATTTTTTTGAGTGTTACAGCATTGTAGATGAGCGATGTGCTGCATTTTTTGCCTTAGGCATTGCGCAACAGATACAAGAACCAGTTGCTGTAGTTTGCACATCAGGTAGTGCGCTTTTAAACTATTATCCTGCAATTGCAGAAGCGTATTATAGCAATATTCCTTTAGTTGTATTATCTGCAGACAGGCCAAAACACTTAATAGATATTGGAGACGGCCAAACCATAAAACAGAAAAATGTTTTTGGAGAACATGTATTATATAGTTCCAATTTAAAATTAGATATAAAAGATTCTGAAAACATTAGTCAAGAGAGTGAATTGCCAATTTTTAGAAATCTTGAAAATAAACTCGAACGTTTCCTAGGTTTGCAAAAGGACATTCAAACTTATAATGAATCTGAAATACATGATGCCTTAACAATTTCAAAATTGAATTTAGGACCTGTTCATATTAATATTCCTTTTGATGAGCCTTTATATGAAACCACAGAGGAATTATTGATAAATCCTAAACCTTTTAAAATTCAGAATAGGTTAGATAAGGTTGATGCCTTTGAAATAAAGAGTTTGTTAGATACTTGGCATAGTGCTAAGCGAAAAATGATTTTGGTAGGTGTGTTGCAACCCAATTATATTGAGGCAAAATGGCTTCAAGAAATTGCAGATGATGATAGCATCATTGTATTCACAGAATCTACGTCTAATTTGCATCACAAAGATTTTTTTCCAGGCATTGATAAAATAATCGCGCCTTTTGATGATGACGATTTTAGAGCGTTACAACCCGATTTATTGTTAACATTTGGAGGTTTAATCGTTTCAAAAAAAATCAAAGCATTTCTGAGAACCTATAAGCCAAGTCATCATTGGCATGTTGGGTTAACTAAAGCAAATGATACATTTTTTTGTTTAGAGAAACATATTAAACTGAAGCCAAATACCTTTTTAGAAGCCTTTTTATCACAAGTAACGCATCATACAAAGAGTACATACAAGACTACATGGTTAGCCGTAAGAGAAAAAAGAAGAAAACTACATAAGGATTATCTTCAAACAATAACTTTTTCCGATTTTACAGTGTTTAATAAGATCTTAAAAAGTATACCTAAAAATACGATTTTGCAAGTGAGTAATAGTTCTGCTATTCGTTATGTACAATTATTTAGATTTCCAAATAGCATCGAAGTCTTTTGTAATAGAGGTACTAGTGGTATTGATGGTAGTACAAGTACTGCTTTGGGTACAGCTGTTGCCAGTGAAAAGCAAACTACTTTAATAACAGGAGATTTAAGCTTCTTTTATGATAGTAATGCACTATGGAACAATTATATACCTGATAATTTTAGAATAATAATTATAAATAATAAAGGTGGTGGCATTTTTAGAATTCTGCCAGGAAATAAGAATACAGAAAAATTTGACACTTATTTTGAAACCAAGCATCATTTAACTGCAAAACAATTGTGTGACATGTATGGTTTTGAATATAGTGAAGCAAAAAATGAAGAGGAATTAACAGCTAAATTGAGCACTTTTAACGATATATCAAAACAGCCAAAATTGCTAGAAATATTTACACCTTCAAGGATTAACGATGAAATCTTATTAAATTATTTTAAGTTTATTAAATAAATTTAGAAAAAAAGCTCCTAAAAAGTGACTTTTTGAACATTGACGTTTCTAAAAAATACCTACCTTTAGGAAAACTAATTTAATTAACATAAAATACATAGTAAAATGAGTAAAAGAGACGATTTAATTGTAAAGTATGCAGCAGATTTAAAAGATAAATGTGGTGTTACTGCAGATATGGATTTGTTAACAAAAGTAACTGTAGGTTTAGGACCTTCAATTTACAATGCGGATTCTTCAACTGTTTCTGGTTCTGATGAGAAAGAATTAGCGACAGTAAAAAACAATTATTTAATCAAGAAATTAGGATTAAGTGATGGAGATGCTTTAGATAAAGCTATCGATTCAGTTATTGAAACATACGGAAAGTCTAATAGAACGAAGTACAGAGCTGTAGTTTATTACTTATTATGTAAGCATTTTGGAAAAGAGTCTATTTACTCATAAGTAGATTTATATACTATATAACGAAGCGTTGTAATTTTATTTACAGCGCTTTTTTTATGCAAAAATAATTTCAGTGATCTTTTAAAATATCAATACCTTTGCATTATGATAAAATTAGGCGAATACAATACATTAGAGATTTTAAGAGATACTGAACCAGGTTTATTTTTAGGTGATGGTGAAGAAGGAGAAGTGCTTTTACCTAATAGATATGTGCCAAAAGTTTTTGAAATTGGTGACAAGATTGAAGTATTCGTTTATTTAGATAATGAAGAAAGACCTGTAGCAACTACAGACCAACCTTACATAAAAAAAGGAGATTTTGCATTGTTAAGATGTAATCAAGTTACAGATTATGGTGCATTTTTAGATTGGGGTTTGGTAAAAGAATTATTTTGCCCATTTAGAGAACAAGCGTTTAAAATGAAATCTGGTGGCTGGTATTTAGTGTATTGCTATTTAGATGAGGAATCAGAGCGTTTAGTTGCCTCTAGTAAAACCAATAGTTTTTTAGATAATAAAGAGTTAACCGTTGCTCAATTTGATGAAGTAGATTTAATAGTGTCTCATCCATCAGATTTGGGTATGAATGTTATTGTAAACAAAACGCATCTTGGCTTAGTGTTTAATGATGATATATATAAAGACCTAAGCGTTGGTGACCGACTAAAGGGTATCATTAAAAAAGTAAGACCAGATAATAAACTCGATATTTCATTAAATCAAATAGGTTATAGAAATATAGAACCTAATGCAGAGCATATATTAAATGAACTGCATGATAATGGCGGCTTTTTACCTCTTCATGATAAATCTGACCCAGAAGAGATTAAACATCAACTTCAAATGAGTAAAAAAAGTTTTAAGAAAGCCATTGGTACGCTTTACAAAGAAAGACAAATCACTATTGAAGCTGGTAAAGGCATCAGTTTAGTATAACAAAGCTAGAGTTCTATTTTATGCTGTGGGCATGAAATATATTCTGTGATAACTTCGGTAAAAATTAATTTTTATCTATTTACAATATTGACTATCGGTTAGAATGCTAATCATTCAATTTCTTAGCTTAAAACGTAACATTTTCCTAAATTTTCATCGGAATAAAATATCGTCGTTAAATTACAAAAATCAAGGATGATATAGCCACTGTAAGGTTGTTATTCATTTAAATATTATTTTAAAAATCTGTATCTTTGGATGCTAAATTTTTTAAAATGAATAAACCAAAATGGATAACAGCAAAAACCTATGAAGACATCACTTATATGAAGTCTAATGGTGTTGCAAGAATTGCTTTTAACAGACCAGATATAAGAAATGCCTTTAGGCCAAAAACAACCTCAGAATTATACGATGCCTTTTATGACGCTAATGAAGATGTAAACATTGGAGTAGTGCTGTTAAGTGCGGAAGGACCGTCTTCTAAAGATGGTGTATATAGTTTTTGTTCTGGAGGTGATCAAAAAGCGAGAGGACATCAAGGTTATGTAGGAGAAGATGGATACCATCGTCTAAATATATTAGAAGTTCAACGTCTTATACGTTTTATGCCAAAGGCCGTAATAGCAGTTGTGCCAGGTTGGGCAGTTGGAGGAGGACATAGTTTACATGTGGTGTGTGATTTAACTTTAGCGAGTGAAGAACATGCTATTTTTAAACAAACTGATGCCGACGTTACCAGTTTTGATGGTGGTTATGGTTCTGCTTACCTCGCTAAAATGGTAGGTCAGAAGAGAGCAAGAGAAATATTTTTTCTAGGTCGTAATTATTCTGCTAAGGAAGCTTATGATATGGGAATGGTAAATGCCGTTATTCCTCACGCAGAATTAGAAGCTACGGCTTACGAATGGGCTCAAGAAATACTAGCCAAATCACCAACGTCTATAAAAATGTTGAAATTTGCAATGAATCTTACTGATGACGGTATGGTTGGGCAACAAGTATTTGCAGGTGAAGCAACTCGTTTAGCTTATATGACAGAGGAAGCTAAAGAAGGACGTGATGCTTTTTTAGAAAAGAGAAAACCAAACTTTCCAAAAAAATGGATTCCATAATCTAAACTTATTCAAATGAATAAAATTAAACCGTGGCTATCTGCCATGCGCTTAAGAACACTACCTCTTTCTGTTTCTGGTATAATTTTAGGAAGTTGTTTTGCGTACTATAACGGTCAATTTAACATATTAGTTTTTGCATTAGCCATGCTTACAACTATAAGTTTACAAATCTTATCTAATCTCGCAAATGATTATGGTGATGGTGTAAAAGGTACTGATAATGAAGATCGTGTTGGTCCAGAACGTGCTATTCAGAGTGGCGCAATTACGCCACTAGAAATGTTTGAAGCCATAAGGTTTAATATTGTTGTGGTCATCATGCTCACTGTTATTCTATTATGGATCGCATTTGGTTTTGCAAATATCTTATACTTCTTGTTGTTTATGATATTAGGAGGCATGTGTGTATATGCAGCTATTAGGTATACAATGGGTGAATCGCCTTATGGTTATCGCGCTTTAGGAGATGTTTTTGTATTTATATTTTTTGGTTTAATAAGCACAATTGGCAGTTATATTCTATATCTAAATTCTTTTGATCACGTTGTCGTTCTTCCGGCTTTAGCTGTAGGTTTGTTGAGTGTTGGTGTCCTTAATTTAAATAATATGCGCGATATTGAGTCTGATGAGAAATCTAATAAAATAACTGTAGCGGTTAAATTGGGTTTACCTAAAGCTAAGCAATATCATTACTTTTTAATCTTTGGTGCTTTATTTATAAGTATCATTTTTTCTGTATTATATTACGTAGAGCCTTATAATTTCATATATTTAATTGCTTTTATTCCACTATTAATTCACGTTAAGAAAATTAAACATGCGCGTACACCAGATGACTTTGATAGTCAATTAAAAGTATTAGCATTATCTACATTTCTTTTCTCTGTATTATTAGGTGTTGGATATATTTTATATTAAAATTTAAACAGATTGAATTTATTTTTATGAAGAACTTTTTTACACTTTTAGTATTAGCTACGGTTTCACTTGGTTTTGCTCAAAAGACAACTCTAAAAGTCACTGAGAGTGACGAATTTAAGGATAAAGTTAAAGCATTTAATGTACTAACTATCCATACAGAAGGTGACGTTACAGGTGTAGTAAGAGAAGGGAAACGTGATTATTTGTTCGATGTTTTTGATAAAGACCTTAATAAAATTCATAGTTCAGTTATTGAAAGTGATAAGAAAGAAGTCTATGTTGGTGAAGTTGTTTTTGGCAATGAAATAAAAGTATTTACAGTGTATTCGCCAAAAGCTAAAGAACGCATAGTGTATTGTCATATTTTTAATATAGAAACAGGTACACATACCAAAAAGACGTTATTTGAAGTAACAGTAGCTAAAAAACGAAGCTTGTTTTTTAATAGAAATGACAGGCAAACAAGTTTTGCACTTTCACCAAATGGAAACTATTTAGCAATAGCAACAGATAATATTTATAAAGATGTAAATGATTATGCTATACGTGTGTTTGATGCTAATTCATTAAAATTGATTTATACTAAAAGCTATCAAAAGCATAAAGAAAAGCACTTTAAGCACAATGATATTTCGGTTTCAGATAATGCAGACATTTTTATATTAGGTAAGCTATATAAAGAAGGTAAAAGAGAAAAGAAAAAAGGAGAAGCCAATTACGATTTTATTCTTAATAAAGTCACTGAGAATAGTAATGAGGAGTTGTTGGTATCGCTAGACGATCAGCATATTAAAAGTTTAAACATTTCTACTATAAAAGATCAATTACATTTAATTGGTTTTTATTCAGAAAAACGAGCAGGAAAAATTAAAGGTGGATGTAATTTTATTGTTGACGCTGAAAAATTTACAATTTCAAGCAAAAAAAATTATGAATTACCATTAGACGTTTATGAAGACCTTTATGGAGATAGACGTGGTTCTAAAAAAGAAGGAAAAGAATTAGGGAGTTTTTATATTGACTATATCATTGAAGACTCTGTAGGGAATACATACATATTGGCTGAAGAATTTTTTATATCCCAAACTTATGTTTCTAATGGAATGAATGGCGGTGGTTATTGGCAAACAACCTATCATTACAATGATATTTTAATCTTAAAATTTGGTGCTTCAGGTAGTTTAGATTGGGGCAGAAGTATTTTTAAAAGAGCAACAGCACCATCCTATAATGCATTTTTAAAGAATGATGAACTTCATGTTTTACTCAATTCGGGTAAACATCTACTTGAGAAAAAGGATGGAAGAACTAAGGTTTCTCAAGGTTTATTTGAATCGTCTTCATTATATGACATTACATACAACAATGCAGGAGAGGTCGTTTACAGTAAAATTCAAGATAATAAAAGTAATACTTATTACTTACCATTTTTTGGTACTTTCAGTAACGATGTGTTTATTATGATGAGTGATGGACGAAAGAAAAGACAATTCATGATTTTAGAATAATTAGATTTTTGTACTTATTTAAGAGACATTTTCTTAACTTTTAAATCTTCAAAAATAATAGTAAACATGAAAATTACATTCTACGGTCATTCATCATTAGGCATTCAAATAAAGGACACTTTTATTTTAGTTGATCCTTTTATTACAGGAAATGAAAAAGCTTCAAGCATTGATATTGATACTTTAAAAGCGGATTACATCTTAGTTACTCATGCGCATCAAGATCATACTTTAGATGTTGAAACCATTGCCAAACGTACAGGAGCTGTTATTGTTTCTAACTATGAAATTATTGAATATTATCAAAAGAGAGATTTAGAAGGGCATCCAATGAATTTAGGTGGATCTTGGGATTTTGAATTTGGAAATCTAAAATATGTCAATGCCATTCACACATCGTCGTTTCCAGATGGTAGCTATGGTGGACAACCAGGTGGATTTATTATAGAAGGCGAACATAAAACCATATATATTGCTGGTGATACAGCTTTGACAATGGATATGAAGTTAATTCCTATGCAAACCAAGTTAGACTTAGCTATCTTACCAATTGGAGATAATTTTACAATGGGAGTTGAGGACGCAATTTTGGCAAGTGATTTTGTAGAATGCGATAAAGTCTTAGGTTATCATTTTGATACTTTTGGTTATATTGAAATAGACCATGAAGAAGCTAAACGTAAATTCTTTGATAAGGATAAGGATTTAATGCTGTTAGAGATTGGTGAGAGTGTAGAATTGTAGAATTAAATCAAATATTTATTTATCTATTGTATGAAAAAAATCATTTATGTATCAATTTTACTGATCGTTGCGTTTGGTTGTAAAAACGGAGCACAATTTAATGATCCAATTCCTGAGCATGATAATTTTACAATCGCGTCTAAAATAGTAAATGAAACTAGGGTAATTAACGTATGGACTCCTCCAAATTATAAAACAAGTAAAGATGCTTTTCCTGTTTTGTATATGCCAGATGGAGGTGTAGTACAAGAGGATTTTCCGCACATAGCAAATACTATTGCAAAGTTGGTTGCGAATAAAAGTATTCCGCCAATCATTTTAGTAGGTATAGAAAATACAGATAGGCGAAGAGATTTATCGGGTTTTTCTAAAGTTAAAGAAGATGAAGAATATTGTCCTTTAACTGATGGCGCAAAACAATTTAGAGCTTTTATCACAGATGAATTAATGTCTGAGGTTAATAAAAGGTATAGAACAACAACCGAAAAAGGGATTATTGGCGAATCTTTAGCTGGTCTTTTTGTGGTTGAAACATTACTTTTAACGCCAGAAACATTTGATTTTTATATCGCCATGGATCCTTCACTTTGGTGGAATGATCATTACTTAGAAAAAAATGCGGAAGACTTCTTAAAAAATATTTCAGATAAGAAAAAGCGATTTTGGTTTGCAGGCTCTAGCGTAGAAGATATTTCTGTACATACTAATAATTTAGCTAAGACCCTTGAAGAATTAAATATAGAGAACTTAGTTTGGCAGTATTCAGATGAGCCAAATGAACAACATAATACAATTTTTAGAGCAACAAAAGAGAAAGCCATTACCTGGATATTAAATACAGATAGTGAATAGTTAAAATTTAGTTGTTATATAACAAAACTAATTTAACTGTATCTTTGCAGCACTATGAAAACGAATCAACTTACAGATTGGCTGCCAACAACTAACAAAGAAGTAAAACTTAGAGGTTGGGAAGAATTAGATGTTATACTATTTAGTGGAGACGCTTATGTAGATCATCCCTCTTTTGGTCCTGCTGTAATTGGTCGTATTTTAGAGAGTTACGGTTTAAGAGTCGCTATTGTTCCACAACCAAGTGTCAACGATAATTTACAAGATTTTACTAAATTAGGTACGCCAAGATTATTTTTTGGTGTCACAGGTGGTTGTATGGATCCTATGGTAAGTAATTATACGGCAACTAAGAAACGTCGTGATAAGGATGCGTATACACCAAATGGAGATAAAGGATTTAGACCAGATTATGCAACTTCTGTATATTCTAAGATATTAAAAGAGAAGTTTCCAGATGTACCCGTTTTAATTGGTGGTATAGAAGCATCATTGCGTCGGGTTACGCACTACGATTATTGGAGCGATAAACTATTGCCTTCTATTCTAGAAACCTCTAAAGCAGATATGCTTGTTTATGGCATGGGAGAACAACCATTACGAGAAGTGGTAGAGTTGTTGCAAAAAGGGGTTCCGTTTTCTAGTTTAAGAACAATAAAGCAAACAGCGGTTTTATTAGATAAGAATGAAGCAATTCCTAAAAATAAGAATTGGGAAGATGTAGAAATTCATTCCCATACCGTATGTTTAAACGATAAGAAGAAATTCGCTTCTAACTTTAAAGTGATTGAGCAAGAATCTAATAAGTTGAAAGCCAACCGTATTTTTCAACAGATTAATGATAAAACTTTAGTTATCAATCCACCTTTTCCGACCATGTTAGAAGAAGAGATTGATGCATCCTTCGATTTACCTTATACGCGTTTACCGCATCCTAAGTACAATAAACGAGGACCAATTCCTGCGTTTGAGATGATTAAGTTTTCTATAAATATTCATCGTGGTTGTTTTGGAGGTTGTAGTTTTTGTACCATTTCGGCCCATCAAGGGAAATTTATTGCTAGTCGAAGTCAAGAATCGGTTTTAAAAGAAGTAGATAAGGTCGCTAATATGCCAGACTTTAAAGGCTATTTGTCCGATATTGGTGGACCATCTGCCAATATGTATAAGATGAAAGGCAAAGTGCAATCTATTTGCGATAAATGTGTGGCACCTTCTTGTATTTCGCCTGTAATATGTAGTAATTTAGATACGTCACATAAGCCTTTAACAGAGTTATATCAGGCTGTAGATAAGCATCCAAAAATCAAAAAATCTTTTATTGGTAGTGGAATTAGGCACGATATGTTGGTGCCAGAATTCAATAAAAATGCTGACCCAAAAGAATTAGACGATTATACAGAAGAAGTAATGACTAAACATATTTCTGGGCGATTAAAAGTTGCACCAGAACATACGTCAGACCCTGTTTTAAAGTTGATGCGTAAACCTTCGTTTACTTATTTTCATAAGTTTAAAGAGCGTTTCGATAAAATCAACATTAAGAAAGGTTTAAAGTTGCAGTTGATTCCTTATTTCATATCTAATCATCCTGCTTGTGAAGTTGAAGATATGGCAAACTTAGCCGCTGAAACTAAAGATATGGGCTTTCAGTTAGAGCAAGTACAAGGGTTTACACCAACACCAATGACGGTTGCTACTGTAATTTATTATAGTGGTTATCATCCATATACTTTGAAGCCAACCAAGACGCCTAAATCTAAAAAAGAGAAAGATGACCAACATCGTTTCTTCTTTTGGTATAAAAAGGAAAACAGAGACTGGATTAAAAAGACCTTAAATAAAGTTGGACGAAAAGATTTAGTAGAAGCTTTGGTACCAGAACAAGAAAGTAAAGGTTGGAAAAGCGTGAATCTTAAAGCTGTTAAAAACACATTTGATGATGCTGTACCAGCTACAAAATCAAATTCTTCTAGTGGTTCTCGTAGAAAACGCAAACATAAGTCTCGTAAGAAGCGACGATAGAAGCATCATGTGGATTCTTAGTATTAAAAATAAACCTCAATTGAACTCTAAGAATTTCAGTTAAATTGATAATTCATATCCCTATTATTGCCTATTTTTGGTTGTACATATGAAAGCAACCTATCACAAATATAATTTAGAGTTTAAACGACCAAGCGGAACATCGAGAGGTGTAATGACTACCAAAGAAACGTGGTTTATTGTTATAGAACAAAACGGTAAAACAGGCGTAGGCGAGTGTGGCATTTTAAGAGGTTTATCTATTGATGATAGACCAGATTACGAAACCAAACTAAAATGGACCTGTGATAATATTCATTTAGGATTAGATATGCTTTTAAGTGAGCTTATCGAATTCCCAAGTATTCAATTTGGTCTAGAAACTGCTTTTAAATCTTTAGAAAGTACTGATCAATTTAATCTGTTTCCATCAGAATTTACAAGAGGTAATGACGCTATTCCTATTAATGGTTTGGTATGGATGGGAAGTGAGGATTATATGCGCACTCAAATTAAAGAAAAGATTGCAGTTGGTTTTGATTGTATAAAGTTAAAAATTGGCGCAATAGATTTTCAAACGGAATTAAATATTTTAAAATCAATAAGAAAAGAGTTTTCTGTTAACGACATAGAATTGCGAGTAGATGCCAATGGCGCTTTTTTACCAAATGATGCTTTAGAGAAACTAAAACAGCTTTCAGAATACAAATTACATTCTATTGAGCAACCCATAAAACCTAAGCAGTTTGAGGTTATGGCAAAACTTTGTGAAGACACGCCTTTGCCAATTGCTTTAGATGAAGAATTAATAGGTGTTTTTCAAAAAGAGGAAAAGCAAAATGTATTGCAGACTATAAAGCCACAATATATAATTCTAAAACCGAGTTTAGTTGGTGGATTTTCAGGCAGTAAAGCGTGGATAGACTTAGCTGAAAATTTAAATATAGATTGGTGGATAACAAGTGCATTAGAAAGTAATGTTGGTCTAAATGCCATCTCACAATGGACGTATACTTTAAATAGTAAAATGCCTCAAGGGCTAGGAACTGGCAGTTTATTTACAAACAATTTTTCTTCGCCATTGATGGTAAAAAATGGTAATTTGCACTACAATAAAAAACAAAATTGGAATTTTAATTTATAAACATGAATTTTATACAACAAGCTTATAAAGGTCATCGCGATCTATGGATGTTTTTGCTAACTACATTTTTAGTTGCAGGTATTTTTATAGCAAATTTTATTTTCTATTTAGTATCAGATCCAAGTGATTTAGCTGCTGCAATGGAGTCTATGGAAAAATGGGGATTACCTGCTAATGTTACCTTGGCAATTAACTTAATTCCTTTTGCTTTTTTATTAGGTCTTTTATTTGTTTTAGTAAAATTTGTACATCAAAGAAGTTTATTGTCCTTAACAACAACAAGACCTAAGGTCGATTTTAAGCGTATTATATTTTCATTTTTACTAATTACAATATATACGGTCGTTTCATTTTTTGTCATGTATTATATTGATTCATCAGAGATTGTATTTCAGTTTAAGCCAGTGAAATTTGCGATTTTATTCATAATTAGTATCATTTTATTTCCATTTCAAATTGGCTTAGAAGAGTATTTATTTAGAGGTTACTTAATGCAACATATTGGTGTTATGGTTAAGAACAAATGGTTTCCGTTACTTTTTACATCTATTCTATTTGGTTTAGCGCACAGTGCAAATCCTGAGGTTGGAGCCATAGGATTTTGGCAAATGATGATTTTTTATGTTGGTACAGGATTGTTATTAGGTATAATGACTTTAATGGATGAAGGTTTAGAACTCGCTTTAGGATTTCATTTAGGAAACAACCTTATTGCATCATTATTGGTAACAGCAGATTGGACAGCTTTACAAACAGATGCTCTTTTTAAAGATATGTCTGAACCAGAATTAGGATCAGTTTTCGAAATTATTTTACCGGTCTTAGTAGTTTATCCATTATTTCTGCTAATTCTATCAAAAAAATATGGCTGGAAAAACTGGAAGGATAAGTTACTTGGAAAAGTCACCAAGCCACCTAAAGAAGATTATAAAATTATTGAATAACCTAAGTATTGAACTTTAACCTTAAACTTATTAAAGATGACACCAACTTACAATAAAGTACATAACCGTTTTAAATTTAACGGACTCCATTTTAGTCATGAAGAATTAAAAGAAGTGGCTTACAGTCTTATAAAAGAAGGTAAACCTTATGAGAAAGTAACAGGCGATTTTTTAATTGATTGGTTAAATAATAAGGACTTTTTAGTAGTAACAACATCTGGATCGACAGGTTACCCAAAACAGATTAAACTAAAAAAACAAGCCATGGTTAATTCTGCCATTGCAACAGGGAACTTCTTTGGTTTAGAACCAGGAGATAAAGCGTTACATTGTTTACCCAGTCATTTTATTGCAGGTAAAATGATGTTTGTACGTGCTTTGGTGTTAGGTTTAGAGATTGATTTTGTAGAGCCTGCGGCACAGCCAGTTTTTGATTTTGAGAAAACGTACGATTTCTGCGCAATGATTCCTTTACAATTGAAGCATACTATAAAGTATATAGATAATATTAAAAATATTATTGTTGGTGGATCTAAGGTGACAAAACCGTTAATTGAGAAGATTAAAGATTGTAAACCTAGGTTTTATGAAACATATGGAATGACGGAAACGGTAACACATGTTGCTGTACGTTCTTTAGAATCTAAGAATGGAAAAAAAGAGCCCTATTTTACAGCGCTACAGAATATAAAATTTGAGCAAGACGATAGAGGTTGTTTGTTAATTCATGCGCCTAAATTGGTAAAGGAAACTTTGGTAACAAATGACATTGTAGAATTAAAATCAGATCAAAGTTTTAAACTTCTCGGTCGTTTTGATAATGTGATTAATTCAGGTGGCGTAAAGTTATTTCCTGAGCAGATAGAAGATAAAATTCAACCTGTAATTGAAGAACGTTTTATTCTAGTAGGAGAGGAAGATGCGACTTTAGGAGAAAAATTGATTCTTATTGTAGAGCAACCTAAAGATTCAGTAGAAGATATTCTTAAGGTTATTAAAGAACTTAAGAACTTAGAGAAATTTGAAGTGCCTAAAAAAATATATACTATTGATAAGTTTCCCGAAACAAATAATAGAAAAATACAGCGTAAAAAAGCAGCTAAATTAGTCTTAGAAGCAAAGTAGTTATTGTAACAATTATTTTCAAAAGAAAAGATATAATTTTACAATTTACTTAGAATTAAAAAACCCAATGCAAATGCATTGGGTTTTATTATATTATTAATCTTAAGATACTAGTTACCTTCAGATAAGTTTTTCATTTCAGATTCAACCATTTCGTAGAATTGGTCAATTTTTGGTAGTACCACAATACGAGTACGTCTGTTTTTCGCTCTGTTTTCAGCAGTATCATTTTCTACTAAAGGAACGTAAGAACTACGACCAGAAGCAATTAATTGTTGAGAGTTAACACCTAAGCTTTCTAAAACTCTTACAATTGATGTAGCACGTTTTACACTTAAATCCCAGTTGTCAATTAATGGTGGTTTGTTATATGGTACATTATCAGTATGAGATTCTACCATAGCTTCAAAATCTGGTTTGCTATTTATAACCTTAGCAACTTTACCTAATATTTCATTAGCTCGAGTTGTTACGTTGTAACTACCACTCTGAAATAATAACTTATCAGCAATAGAGATGAATACAACACCTTTTTCAACATTGATTTCTATATCAGGATCACTAATACCAACGGCCTTTTTAAGACTCGTTACAACGGCTAGAGTTACGCTGTCTTTCTTTGTTAAGGCATCTTGTAATCTTGTGATTTTTAAATCACGTTCTTTTAAACTTTCTAGAGACTTTTCAAGATTCTCAGCACCTTTTTGTGTTAAAGTTGTTAAGTTTCCTTTTGTGTCAATTAAATCCTGATTAGACTTTCTTAAATCGGCCAATTGATCTTTCATTGTTTCTACTCTCGCATTGGCCGCAGCAACATCAGATAAACAACTATTTAATTTTACAGTTGCCGTATTTAATAAATCTTGAGTTTCTTGATATTTTTCTTGCAATGCAACATGCTCTTTTTTAGACACACAAGACGCCAAAAACAACATTGAACACGCACTTAATAACATTAGTTTTTTCATAATTTAATTATAGTTTAAAATTTTAGTTTTAACATAACAAAATTATGTAAAAGAATAGACGGCTGAACACGGATTAACAAAAACTTTAACAGTTTTATAAACAATTAAAAGGTTCTCCTATTTTTTATAAAATACGACCAAACAATGGAGTTGCTTTCGTAGTAATTAGCCCTTTGAGATAATAGATTTCGTTGTTTTATTAACCGTGGTAAATTAGAATAAAAAGAAAAATGAGCTTTAAGAATGGCTAAGAAAAATGCTGGTTTCAGCTGAAATAAAAATCTAACACCTGCTACACCATCTAAAAGCATACGTGCAACAATGCGTACAAAAACTTTAGAGTCCGTATTTTTTAATAAAGTAAATAAGCTATTTCTAAAATTAAGATAGGTTTTCCTAGGATTTGTATTACTCAATGTCGCACCACCAACATGATTAACGGTTGAAGTACCAACATATTTAATAGTGTAATTGGCGTTAAAAGCGCGCCAACACAAATCTATTTCTTCCATATGAGCAAAATAAGATTCATCAAAACCTTTTAATGTTCTAAATACAGATTTTCTTATAAATAAACATGCACCAGAAGCCCAAAATATATCTCTTGTGTCGTTGTATTGTCCGTTGTCCTGTTCTATAGTATCAAAAATTCGACCACGACAATAAGGATAGCCATATTTATCAATAAATCCGCCTGCAGCTCCTGCATATTCAAAAAGTGATTTGTTTTTAAAATCTAATATTTTAGGTTGAATAATTGCAGTGTTTTCATTGGTGCTAAATTCTGAAACTATAGGTTGAAGCCAATTTTTAGTAACTTCAATATCACTATTTAGTAAGCAGAGTAGTGGTTCTTCAACATGTTGTAAAGCCTCGTTATAGCCTTTAGCATAACCTCCATTCTCTGTATTTTTTATAACCTTAACCGTTGGAAATGTTTTGGCAATAAATTCAACGGAGTCATCTGTTGATGCATTATCAGCTACATAAATCACAGCATCACTAGAATACTTTATAACGGAAGGTAGAAACTGCTCTAACAATGCTTTTCCATTCCAGTTTAATATAACAACAGCTAAGTCTTTTGTTTGAAGCATTTATAGAGATTTATAATCTGGAATGTCTTTTAAAAACGAATAGCGTTCTTGTTCCATATCCATTTCACAATAATAATGATTTAAACCGTTAGTTACCATTAAATACGTGGCATTTAAAACAAGGTTATAACGCGCAATTTGGTCAAAGGTAGTTTGGTCAATCTTTATACTGTGCGATTTGCATTCTACAATTAAAAAAATACTGCCATCAGGATTAAAAATAACAATATCATAGCGTTTTTTTAAACCATTAATAGTGAGTTCTTTTTCAACGTTAATCAGTGATTTTGGGTAGTTTTTATCATTAATTAAATAGTGAACACAATGCTGTCTTACCCATTCTTCAGGTTGAAGAATGATGAATTTTTTACGAATGACATCAAAAATAGAAACTTTATTTTCTGTACTTTTGAAACGGTATTCAAACTTTGGAAAGTTGAGTTCTTGAAACACTAAAATTACTGATTTGGTTCAAATTTAAGGACATACAAGCAATATCCAAAGAACAAACTATAAACTTGGAATTTTTAAACTTTTGGACGACGTAAAACAACTTGTATCTGCTATAAAAAAAGGCGACCTTAAACCTATTTATTTCTTAATGGGTGAAGAAGCTTATTATATTGATAAGGTTTCAGATTATATTGAAGACAACGTGTTAGATGAAGCCGAAAAAGGGTTTAATCAAATGGTGCTTTACGGTAGAGATATTACCATAGATGATATTGTGAGCAATGCTAAGCGTTATCCAATGATGGCTGAGCGTCAAGTAGTGATTGTAAAAGAAGCCCAAGATTTAAGCAGAACTATTGAGAAATTAGCGCAATATGCTACAAATCCACAACCTTCAACAGTTTTAGTGCTTAATTATAAGTATAAAAAGTTAGATAAACGTAAAGCGTTGTATAAAGCCATTAAGAAGGTTGGTGTTGTTTTTGAAAGTAAAAAAATGTACGAAAACCAAGTTGCGGATTGGATTAGACGCGTACTCGCTGGCCAGAATTACAATATTTCGCCAAAAGCGGCCCAGATGCTAGTTGAATTTTTGGGTACGGATTTAGGTAAAATTGATAATGAACTGAGTAAGCTTAAAATTGTTTTACCAGCAGGCACACAAATTACACCAGAACATATTGAAGAGAATATAGGAATTAGTAAAGACTACAATAACTTTGAATTGCGTAAAGCTGTTGGTCAGCGCAATGTGCTAAAAGCACATAAAATCGCTAAGTATTTTGCCGACAATCCTAAGGATAATCCTATGGTTGTAACTGTGTCTTTATTGTTTGGTTTCTTTTCGCAATTATTGCATCTTCATGGCATGTCTGATAGAAATCCTAGAAGTGTGGCATCTGCTCTAAAAGTGAATCCGTATTTTGTAAATGAATATTTAGATGCAGCTAGAAATTACCCTATGAAAAAAGTGAGTTATGTTATTGGAGTGCTACGAGATTTCGATGTAAAAAGTAAAGGTGTAGGATCTAATGCAACACCTCAAGGCGACTTACTTAAAGAGTTGTTAGTCAAAATTCTAGGATAAGTTTATAAAATTTATTTTATTCTTTAAAACAGCATATTATAATGCTGTCATTCTGAACTTATTTCAGAAACTATAGAATTATCAATTGCCTAATTATTGTCGATGTTTTATCATAATTGTGAATTTTCACAAAGTAAATTCCTGTTTCAAATCCTGAAATATCAACCTTATTTTTTGTGGTAGTTGATATAATTTCCCCAGTTGAATTATAGATTGAAACGATACAATTCTCCTTATTTATTTCGAAATAATCTTGAGCCGGATTTGGGAAAATGATAAGCTTATTATCTTCAAATTCTTCAACATTTAAAGTGGGTATATCCAAGTGATACAGACCTTGTAAATCACTATTATTTTCTTCAGCAGAAATGTAATATTCAGTTGAATTAATAGCAGTTATGCCTTCAATTTGTGTTGAATAATTTAGAGGCACTTCAACAGAGGTCTTAGTTATTGTTCCGTTAGAAAATAGACCAGAATTAAAATCACTTAACTGAATTAAAAAAGCACCATTAAGGTCGTAACCACAAATAAGAATTGAATTAGTTATACTGTTATAAGTTGCTCCAGACACTAAGCCTTGGCTTACAATCGTGTCAATAGGAGCAATGCTATACGTTCCTGGTGTTTTAGATACTTGATAAATATTAGTGTTGCCATCTACCCAGTTTTTACTGCAAATATAAAGGTTATTGTTATAGTGAATTAATGCTTCAGCATCAAAATTAGTAGCTAAAGGACTTGGCGTAAAATCAGTTTGGTTGCTATAATTAAAGTTAATAATATCAGCTGTTACAGATATGTTGGCAAAATAATCTGCAATACTAATTCTGTAGATTTTTAAATCGGTTCGTTCGCCTGTATAGTTGCCAAAATCGCCAATATAAATGTAAGTATCATCATGCGCTAAATCTTCCCAATCTGTGTTGGTTGCATTGGTTATGGTAACGGTTCTTGTGATGTTTCCTGTATTAATATCAACATCATAAAGCTCGTTAGATGCATCAGAATCGTTATGAGAAATCAATGTGTTATTTAGATATAGTAAGCCTGAGGTTTCGGTTAATGCTATATCTAAACCAGATTGTAAGGTTAATTGTTGTGCATTAGAATTTATAATAAAGACTAAAAAAAGGAGTTGAGAAAATTTAATCTTCATTCTAACATTAGTTTTTAATTCAAACAAAAATAACAATTCATTACTCTTTTAGTTTACATATTTATTTAGGGCTTGAAGGTTATGTTTATTTGTGAAGTTATTATTTTGCCACTCTCAATCCTTCAGCATAACTACTGTTAAAGGCACTATTTTCCAACGCTTTCGCTGCTTTTTCTATATCATAATCCGCTCTTTTAAAGGTGACTTTTATAGCGTTAGGATTAGAAGGTATTGTGTTTTGGTTCAATTCCACAATAGCATAACAAAGTCTAGAATCGCCATCTTTTGGTTTTCCTACGGAACCAATATTTACAACATGCTTATAACCATTTTCATTTTTAATAACACGATGAAAAGGTTTGTGTGTGTGGCCACATAAAAGTACATCTGCTTTTTGTGATTGCATCATGTCTAATACCTCTTTTTCAGTATAATCAACAACCATATAATCGTTAATCGCTTTAACGCTACCATGAACCATTAATAGATTAAATGGTTCATGATTAGTTATAAAATTGTGTGCTAAATGTCTTGGTAAATTAATGAGGTAATCTCTATTATCATATGTAACCATAGCACGCGTTATGCCTTTGTTTGAAGGATTTGATTCTTGAACAATAGGTAATAATAACGCTTCATCATGGTTTCCCATAATTGTAGGTATGTTTCGCTCTCTGATGGCGTTAACTACTTCATTTGGCCAAACATTATAGCCAACCAAATCACCTAAACAATAAATGGCATTTACATTTTCCGCATCAACATCTTTAAAAAAGGCTTCTAAAGCTGGTAAATTGGCATGTATATCTGAAAAAAAAGCTATTCTCATTTACTTACAATTTTTGGTGTGTCAAAATACTTCTTTTTCAACCAAAAGGATACACGAACCAGTAAAATTAAAGCTGGTACTTCTACTAATGGTCCAATGACACCAGCAAATGCTTGTCCGGAATTTAAACCGAAAACAGCAATTGCAACGGCTATGGCTAATTCAAAATTATTTCCTGCTGCAGTAAAGGCAACAGCTGTTGTTTTGTCGTATTCTGCACCTGTGGCTTTTGTGAAAAAGAAACCAATGATAAACATTAAGGTAAAATAGACTAACAAAGGAACCGCAATGATTAGAACATCCATTGGGATTTCAACAATAAGTTCGCCTTTTAAAGAAAACATGATGATAATTGTAAATAATAAGGCGATTAAAGTTAATGGTGAAACCGCTGGAATAAATTTAGTAGTGTACCATTCTTCGCCTTTTAATTTGACTAAAATAACACGACTTAATATCCCTAAAGCAAACGGAATACCTAAATATATAGCAACACTTTCTGCTATAGTAGCAACAGAAATATCTACAATAGCACCTTCAAACCCAAAATAGGGTGGAAGTACTGTAATAAAAATCCAAGCATAAAAACTATAAGCAAAAACTTGAAATATACTGTTTAAGGCTACTAAACCTGCTCCATATTCGCTACTGCCTTCGGCCAAATCATTCCAAACTAAAACCATAGCGATACAACGTGCTAGTCCGATTAATATTAACCCAACCATATATTCAGGATAATCGCGCAAGAATATAATGGCTAGAAAGAACATTAAAACAGGACCAATAATCCAGTTGAGAATTAATGAAATGGATAAGATTTTTGTATTTCGAAAAACCTTTGGTAGCAACGCAAAATTTACTTTCGCCAGAGGTGGATACATCATAACAATTAGCCCAATGGCAATAGGAATATTGGTGCTTCCACTACTAAAAGAATTTACAATTTCTGGAAATGAAGGGAAAAAATAACCAATTCCGACACCAATAGCCATTGCAGCGAATATCCAAACCGTTAAATAACTATCTAAAAAACTTAATTTCTTTTTCATTATTTATGCGTTGATTTGTGAAAAAATATAAAATAATTCAGTGGCAATTTGAAGACTTCTTTCCTGGTATTTTTCCGCTTGCTGTGGTGTATTATCAAAGGCTTTTGGGTCTTCAAACGTAATTGGAATACGCTTTTCGGCACCAGATACAAAAGGGCAGGTTTCGTTTGCAGAATCACAGGTCATGATCGCTGCGAATTCTGATTTTGGATTAAAGTCATCATTTAATTTCTTAGAAAAACCAATAATAGGATGCTCATTTTGATCATATTTTATACTGTAAACTGGGTTTTTACCTTCAGAAAGGGTCTTGATTTCAAAACCAGAGTTCTCTAATGTTTGCGCAACCATAGGAAAAAGTGCAGTAGCTTCAGTTCCGCCAGAATAGCAAAATACATTTTGTATGCTGAAGTAATGTGCCAAGGTTTGTGCCCAAACTTGCGATAAATGACTTCTACGTGAATTGTGCGTACAAATAAAATTGATGCGTACGTCTTTTTTGTTAGTAACCTTATCTTGAATAAATGCTACTAAGGGTTGTAATATTAATTTTCTTTCTTCAGAAATGGTGTCTGTGTTTAAGCTTAGTATAGCAATTTCTATTTCAGAAAATAGGTTGGATTTTGTGGTTATCATTTTAAATTATTTAAAGGTTAACAACAGTTGCCATCTGGTGTACAACAAGGTTCTTCAGTTAGATCTCTAAATTGTAATTTTGGTTTTTCTGCAGGAATTCCACATTTATCTTTGGCTAAACAATCTGTTTGTTTGTTGGTTAGTAAGAAGTTTTTACCGTCAAAATCTAACCCAAATTTACCAATAGTATCGCCTTGGTATTCTACTTCGATTTCTAAATCTTCGATGCCTAATACGTTTTCAGAAAGTTCAATGATTGATAATAATTTTTCAGGATGCAATCTGTGGTCGTAGTCATTGGCATTCCATAATTGAAAGTTAACCACCTCTTCGTTTCTAACGGTTCCTCCACAATCGATAAAGTTTTTTGTGATTTTTCCAACTTCAGTAACATGAAAATGATTAGGAACTAATTCACCATTTGGTAATTGAAACGCTATGGTTTCTAATGCTTTTAGCTTGTTTTTAATTTCTGATAGTTTCATAATATATTGTATTTGTTTATTGCAATAATGCGATTAATGAATGTAAATTTTTTAACAGCAATTTTTATTTGAAAGGTCTTGGTCTAAAAACTGCGATATAATTGCTTTCATTTTAGTCCAATTTTCTGAGTTTATACAATAGCAAACGCTTGTACCTTCTACATTTCCTTTAATTAATCCTAAGAGTTTGAGCTCTTTTAAATGCTGAGAAATGGTGGGTTGTGCTAATCCGATTTCGCTAACCAAATCGCCACATACACAGGTATCCATTTTAAATAAATGTTGCAAAATTGCCACACGAGCAGGATGACCAAAGGCTTTGGCGATTACAGCGATTTCGTTTTGTAAATCTGTAAATATTTCCGTTTTTGCTAAACCCATAAGATTGTTTTATTTGTTCATTGCAATATTACGATTAATATTCTTAATACAAAACAATTTTAATCTTTTTGTGAATACATTAAGAGAATAGGGAAGTGGTTGTAAATTTAATTGAGCGTGGTAATTTTGATATTTCTAAAACTTACTTTTCCGTTGCCTTTGGCTTGTAAACCAATATAACCAGTCGCCGAAAAACTATCCATAGCATCAATTGTTAGGGTGTCATTAATCCAAACTTTTAGTTGGCTTTCTTTAGCTAAAATTCTGTAAGTATTCCATTGGTTAATTGTGGTTACATTTGCTAAAGGATTTGCTTTAGCGACAATAGCACCTGTTCTATTTGTTTGGTCAGGATGTATATCCCAAATATTAAGTTCATAACATGTTTTAGGATTCATATTTTCGCTATTACAACGTATAAAAACACCAGAATTAATTGTGCTATCTGGTTTAAACTCTAACTTTAATTCAAAATTGTTATATTTTTGTTTTGTAATAAGATAGCCTTCTCCATTTTTAATTTTACCAGTTAGAATTTTATTTAAAAATTCCCATTTCGCTTCTCCATAAGATGACCAATTATTTTCATTTTCTAGAAACAAGTTTTCTGATTGGTCGCATGCTAAAACTAAGAAAAATAAACTAATGCATACGGTAATTTTAAACGCTGAAATGTTAATCATAATTACACGTTTTATTAAGCTTCTTTCCAGAGTTTTTGAACCATTTTTAAATCCGATTTCATGGCATCAAAAACTACTTTTTTATCCACTTTAATGTCGGTTCGTCCTTTTTCTGCACCTCCTAAAGAATATTCTAGGTGTAAGGATGTTGGTGGATTTAATCCATAAGATTTTAATAGTTTAAAGTACTTATTAAAATCTACCATACCTTCTCCAATGGGTACATTTATTACTTTGTATTTTCCATCAACTTTTGCCCATTTATAATCTTTTAAAACAATGGTCTGAATTTTATCATTTAAAAGTTTTAATCCATTCTCCCAAGATAATCCACCATCTACCATGGCATGACGAATATCGTATTGCACACCAAAATAGTCTAAGTCTACGCTATCTAATATTTGATTTATTTCCCAGTACGATGCGCCAACTTTAGTGCCTGCATGGTTTTGGTAACAGCCTATAATATTGTGTTGTTTGTTAATTTCTCCTAGGTTTTTAATCTGTTCTTGGTAGATTGCTATGGATTCTTCCATGGTTAATGCTTCATGATATTTATACCAATTCATTCTATAGTATTGCACATCTTGTTGTGCAGCTGTTTTTATAATATCTAAGTCGTAAGACTTATTAATATCAGTAATTGCCGTTGTAATCATTTTACAAGTAGACCCTACAGATTTAATGTATTTAATGGCTTTTGGTAAGTCAGTAAGTACATCTTCTGGTAAAACATGACCTTTTGGTCTAACGGTTAAGTCTAGTCCATTAAAGCCTAGTTCGGCAGCGACTTCGGCAGCTTCTTTAATATCTAAAAACTGTAAATGTTTTGAGAAAAGATGAATATCTAAAGGTTTATCATCTGCAATTCCGCTAGACATATTTATTAACAAAGGCGCAAAGGGCATTGCTGCAACGGTAATTCCAGCTTTTTTAATAAATTTTCTTCTAGATAAATTCATGTATTAAAATATTAGAATCCAACCATAATAAATGGAAAGAAGTGATAAAAACAGTATGCCTAAGTAGGTTAAGAATTGTAACCCTCGTTTTGGTTTTTGATTAACTGGAACTTCATTACTTAAAACATTTTTTAAATTCATATAACCAACAATAGGCGCAAGTACAAAAGAAGTTGCAGTGGCTACGGCTAAAATTAATCCCATGTTTGCACCAAATGCATAAAGAACAACAATGCTCATTACGGCTATAATTATAATGCTAGAAGCGTAGTATTTTCGTCCTTTAAATTTTTCGTGTTCGTCAACTAATAAGCCAATAATATCTACACTCACTCTTGCAATAGCATCATGTTGTGTTAAACAGGTGCTGTACATAGTAGCAAATGCAGAAATAGCGATAAAGACATAAGCCCAATTGCCAATATGGGTAGAAAACAAGTTAATCACTTGGTCTGCAAAAATGGTTGCGTTGCCGCTTAATTCAGTTCCAGAGGCATAAAGTGTCATACAACCAATGGTTAAAAAGAAAATGGCTAAAACAGCGGTCAATATATAACCTAAATTAAATTCTTGCAAAGCTTCCTTTAATGGTGGTTTTTTATGGTCTACTTTATACTTTTCAGCACTCCAAAGACTCAGCCAGCTACTACCTTCAACAGCTGTTGGCATCCAACCGATTAACACAATTAAAAATAATATGCCAGTTTCGTTAAATATTTCTGGTGCATTAAAATTAGCAATAGGAGAGATTTGCCCTTTATTTATTACAAGTACTGTGGTTACTAGTAAAGCGCCAAATAATATAGGAATTAAAAACTTTAATGTGGTTTCTAGCAATTTATATTTTCCAATAATTAAAATGATACTATTAAAAACAAATAAACCTAAAGCCACTGTGGTTATGGCAACATCATGAATACCTAAAATATTAATTAAAAGACCTGCAGCAATGGAACATAATGCAGCAGGACTAGCAATACTAGTTGCTAACGTTATAAAGGCATACAACCATAAATAGCCTTTTCCTCGATTACTATAGCCTTCAATTATACTTTTACCAGTTACGTTGGTGTATCTAATGCCAAATTCAAAAAATGGATATTTTAAAAGGTTGGCCAAAATAATTGGGATAACCATTATCCAGCCATATTGAGCACCTGCTTTTGTAGAAAGAACTAAATGTGATGTACCGATTGCCATACTAGCAAATAGAAGACCAGGACCAAGATTTTTGAGAATTGTTTTAATCGTATTCATTGAGTCGTTGGTTATTAGTACAGGATTTCTAGTTTTTGTTGGTCTTCAACTTTAATTTCTCCAGAATTAATGACCGTATTATTTTTATGATGATTATTCTTTTCGCCCCAAAGTAAAGCGACAAGTTTTACAGGATTATCCTTAAATGTATTATCAGAAATATGAACATTGATAATACCTGGTGTTTTAATCAACAACTCAGATTTTTCTGTTTTACCACAATTTGTAAATAGGTTATTAGAAAGCGTTAAAACACCACCAATAGTAGATTCATCATAACCACCTCTGTAAAAATGAATCAGATTTTGGCTGATATTATTGAATTCACAATTATTGAAAGTAACCATTTCTGCATTATAATCGCCTTTTTCATCAGCAGCTAATACAAAGCCGTTTTTACTGTTTTTAATAATGGTTTTGTTGAAGTTGATACTATCTGCAAAAGACCCTTTTGAAGCTTTTAAGATGTAGTTGAAATTGTCAATACTACAATCGTCGATAAATAGATAATATGCTGAAGCCATATTTTCAGAGAGAGGTGCAAATGCGAGTTGATTGCCTTGTCCTTTAATACTAATATTTTGAAGCTTAAGATTCCCTTTAGGATTCATTTCAAACAAAGGAGTTTGTTCTTTTCCTTTATAAATAATTTCAACATTATTTTCTCCATTAGCTCGAAGCGCTATCTCCTTATCAATTTTAAGAGATGTATTTACTGAATATTCAGTATCAGTGAGCTCAATAATATCGCCTGATTGTGCTTGAAGAATTAATTTTGAAAGCTCGCCTGGTTTTGATGAAGCATTGTAAATATTAGGTTTTGAAATTTCTTTTTCGGTTGAAAACCAATCTGGTCCATATAGACTTTTATCTATTTTGAAGTTTTCAGCAGCCGTTAATTGATTAATTGCTCCAACTTTACTGTTATCACTTCGAGATGAGCCGAATAAGTCATTTTTAATTCTTACAAAGTCATAACCATTAAATACGCTATCTAAAGCTTGATTATTGGAAGTTTCAGGTGCATATAACCAATCATTGATTTTCTTCATTTTTATGGTTTCATTTTGAAACACATCAAATTCTGAAAAAACACTAGCATTATTATCCAAAGCATTGCTTTTAAACAGAATTCCGCTCATGTCATCATGATTGACCAAAGGTGCCGAATCTGATTTTGTATTATAAATAAGGTTATTCGCTATAGTTGTTCTAATAGGAGGCGCAGAACGAATTTCACTTTTTGGTAAAACATCTGCACTTGCTAAATTTTGGCCAACACCAATTTGAAATGGCGATTTACAATCTACCCAAGTATTATAAGCTACAACCACATCTGCGACTTGTTTGTAGCGATTTAAAGGCGTCATAGGAATGCCATTCATTATGGCAAGAGGACTTCTAAATTGTTCGCCTCTTATTTTGTAGAAATAGTTGTTGGTAATCCAATGACCTGTATTTACAGCTCTTATTCCTCCGTAAAAATCCGAATCGTCGCCACCAATAAAAATGTTAGCATCTACATTGGCATAATTGCTATGCCTTAGCACTAATGAGCCTTCGCATTTATAGAAAATATTGTTAGTAAATGCATTGTAATTTGTTTTATCTGAAATGATTTCAACTTCGCCATTACAAGCATCAAAATAATTGTTAGAGACGTTAACGTAACCAGGTGTTAATCTTGTTTTACTATCGCCAACCCTTATGGTTTCTGCTCTTGGACCACCTTTCCTTGGTCGTGGGCCAAAATAATTATTCACTATTTGATGATGGTTATTTATATGTTCATTACCTGTAAAAAAGACTCTAATCGTTTCGCCATCATTAGATTTTCCAGAAATATAACAATGGTCTAATTGATTGTGTTTACCATAAAACTCTACCCAACGGTCGTTTGTAGAACGGTTTGGTTTTGTAAACCCTTCAATCACTGTATTTGTAACTCTAGTGTGGTTGGCAATACTATCCTTACTAATCATGTATTTGATGATAGAACTTTCGGGAGAATAGCCATTTCTAAAATATAAACCTTCAACATTAAGATATGTACCACCTAAATGCAAAAATGATTGGCCTTCAATAAATACTTCGCCTGGCGTTTCAGCTTTTAGCGTAATTGGTGCTTCTTCAGTACCTAAGCCATAGAATTTTATTTGGGTATCTTTCCAAATACCATTAGCTAAAATGATTGTGCTTCCTGGTTCAGCTTGTGATATAGCGTTTTGAAGTTCTGCTATATTTTTGATTAAAACCTCGTCGTCAACTTTGTTTTTATCGTTGCAAGAAAACAGTAAAAGCGTTGTTAAGGCTATTATTAGATTGTATTTCATTATTTAGTTTATTAGATATAATTTGTAGAGATTTATCTTGTTTTGAGTGCTGTCATCGTCCCATCCAACCACCATCTACAGTTAGGATACTACCATTCATGTAACTTGAAGCTTCTGAGCATAGAAACACTATTGGTCCTGCGAAATCTTCAGGTTTTCCCCAACGTTCTGCAGGAATTCTAGAGAGAATAGATTCTGAACGGTCTAGGTCTTTTCTCAACGCCTCTGTATTATCTGTACTTATATAGCCAGGAGCAATAGCATTAACATTTATGCCTTTTGAAGCCCATTCGTTAGAGAACGCCATAGTCATTTGGCCAATAGCACCTTTGCTTGCTGCATAACCAGGAACCGTAATTCCGCCTTGAAACGTTAATAGCGAAGCAGTGAACACAATTTTACCAGCTTGTCTCGCAATCATGTCTTTTCCTATTTCTCTTGTAAGAATAAATTGTGCTGTTTGGTTGACTTCAACTACGTGGTCCCAAAGTTCATCGCTGTGCTCTGCTGCAGGAGCGCGTTTTATAGTGCCTGCATTGTTTACTAAAATATCTATAATAGGAATATCTGTTTTTAGTGCTTTAATGAACGCGTAGAGTGCTTTTCGGTCGCTAAAATCACAAGTATACGCTGTAAATTTTCTGCCGAGTTTTGTGATTTCTTTTTCTACTTCACTTCCTGATTTTTCTAAAGTAGCGCTAACTCCAATTATATCAGCACCTGCATCTGCAAGTGCAATAGCCATCGCTTTTCCAATACCTCTTTTACAACCAGTGACTAATGCGGTTTTTCCGTTAAGTTGAAATTTTTCTAATACACTCATGTTATATCATTATTATAAAATAGAAGCTTTGATGCGAATTATTTATGTAATTAGTTAATGCGTTTAAAATATAGATTATAAACTCTTAATTAACTTAGAATTATAAAAATACGAGGTAAAATTGGAATAGAATAAGCAAGTGAAGTTAATTTTAAAATAGGACAAAAAAAGAGGGCAGAAGCCCTCTAATGTAAGTTTTAATAATTTTGATGTTTCAGCGTTTTAAACGAGTATCATAAAATGGTTTATGTTTTCTTTAATTATGTCTGAATTTGAAAATTAGTACACTATAAATTCTGAAAAATTTTCCTCTTTCAATGATTTCCATTCTTCTTTGATGATGCTATAATAAACATCATTTCTACTTTTTCCGTTTGAAGCAACATAGTTATTTCTAAAAACACCTTCTTTCTGTGCGCCAAGATTTTCTATAGCTTTTTGAGACCTTAAGTTATCTTGGTCTGTACTAAATTGTATTCTTCTAAATCCAATAGTTTCAAAACCAAATTTTAATAATTCGAATTTACACGCTTTGTTTAAACCGGTACCTTGGAATTCTGTTCCATACCACGTCCAGCCGATTTCACATTTTTTACTTGCGGAATTTACATTACCATATCTTGTACAACCAGCAACTTTATTAGTTTCCTTATCTATAATTAGAAAAGGATAACAAAGTCGGTTGTTTTTATCCTTAATTGTTTTTGAAATATAGTTTTTAAGCCCTTGTTCATTGTTTATACTCATTCCCATAAACTCCCAAATATCTTTATCGAAGATTATATCTTTGAGTTCTTCGTTTCTTTTATTATCAAAAGGTATAAGTAAAACTCTGTCGTTTTCAAGTTGAATATTCGATTTTAGAAGTTTGATTTTCATTATAGAAGTTTGTTATCGTATTTATATAATATCATTTGCTCGCGGACTAAGGTAGCAAAAATGAATCTTTAGTTTTGTTTAATCTAATTCAAAAAAAACGCGTCAGATTTACTATAAAAACAAAAAAAAAGAGAGCAGAAGCCCTCTTTTAAGTTTAACAAATGCAATTGTTTTATTCTGCACTTTCTTCCATAGTATGATATACGTTTTGCACGTCATCATCCTCTTCTAATTTTTCTAAAAGCTTTTCAACATCTTCAGCTTGCTCTGGTGTAATCTTTTTAGTGACTTGTGGTATACGGTCAAATCCAGAAGAAATAATCTCTATATCATTAGCTTCTAAGTAAGATTGAATATCTCCAAAACTTTCAAAAGGTGCATAAATCATAACACATTTTTGCTCTTCGCCATTTTCATCTTCATCAGTATCTGCAAAAATTTCATCCACACCAAAGTCAATCAATTCCAATTCTAATTCTTCTAAATCAAAATCTTTGTCTTCAATTTTAAAATTACAAGTATGGTCAAACATAAAAACAACCGAGCCCGAAGTCCCTAAGCTACCATCTGTTTTATTAAAATAAGACCTTACATTGGCTACGGTACGTGTGTTATTGTCAGTGGCTGTTTCAACTAAAACAGCAATACCGTGTTGTGCATAACCTTCAAATAGTACAATTTTATAATCGCCTTGACCTTTTTCACTTGCTTTTTTAATGGCACGTTCTACATTGGCTTTCGGCATATTTACCGACTTAGCATTTTGCATAACAGCTCTTAAACGTGCATTACTACCAGGATCAGGACCGCCTTCTTTCACAGCCATTACAATGTCTTTACCTATACGTGTAAAGGCTTTGCTCATGGCAGACCAACGCTTCATTTTTCTTGCTTTTCTAAATTCGAAAGCTCTTCCCATAGTAAAAAATAGTTATAAATTATTAAGTAAAAAATTGCCAATTGAAAGGCAAAACAAATTTAAGAAAATATTGAAAATCTTAAAGTAACATTAAAGGTAAATATAATTTAATGTTATTCCTCTTCCTCAACAATAGCTTCAATAGCTTCGGCAAGTTTAAAATCTTTTATGGTTACGCCGTCTGCATCATGTGTGGATAGTGAGATTTTCAAAATATTATAGGTGTTAGACCAATTGGGATGATGATTTAAGGCTTCGCATTCAAAGGCAATTCGACTCATAGCACTGAAGCAATCTTTAAAATTATCGAATTCATATTCTGTGTGAATGGCATTCTCGTAATAATCCCATTCTGGAAGGTGTAATAATTTTTTTTCAATAGTATCTTCGTCTAATTTCATACGCTATGTTTTTATTAAAATTACTATAAAATTTATAATCACTACAGAAAATCACAGTCTTTATTTTAAAATCACTTTTTTAATTCTTCAAGAACCGTGTCGCTTGTAATTTGAAGGTGTTTAGGTAAAAGATTGAACTTTGGTAAAACCGCTAGATAACGGTCCTCATTAGTAGTAAATACCTGTTTAGTAACTACTTTTTTGTCTGTAATGAGTTTTAGTATTTCTTTTATAAAATCGTCATGATGTACTAAATCTGTACTACCAAGATGAAAAACACCATGTTTATTTCTGTTGATGATATAATGAATTTGTTGTGTCAATTTTTTGTCTAACATAACGTTCATTATAAGATTAGGAAACACTTCTACAGCTTCCTTGTCTTTTATAGCTTGTTTCAGTTCGTCTAATCGTGGCGAAGCAGGACCAAATACCATAGGAAGTCTAATTATGGCGACTTGCTTTTTGGGCATTCGTAATAATAAATTTTCAATCTTTATTTTAAAATGTCCGTAAACACTATGGCTTAATGTTTTGTCTAATTCGTAGCTAGGATACTGACTATACGCATCAAAAACATTAGCAGAAGACAAAAATATAAGTTTACACTTATGCTTTAAAACATATTCTGCAATATGTTGATGTGCAATAACTTGTGCGTTAAAATTTCCGCGAAGCGCAGAGATAATTATAGAAGGTTTTGTAGCTTCAAGAATTTCGTAAACATCGTCTTCTTCTACATTGTAGTGAAAGAATTGTTTGTTCTTTTCAAATTCCTTTTTCGGAATTCTGTAAGTGCCAAAGGTTCTAAAATAAGGACCTAATTCTTTGTAAATGGCATTGCCAATATAACCACTTGCACCTAATATGAGAATACGATGTTTTTGCGCTGTTTCCTTCTTCATTAATCAATCGACATTCTATCTGTTAACCTTTAAAAAACGGTAATTTAACAACCGTTGCAGGAATAGCTTTTTTACGGACTTGGATATGTATTTTGCTATCTACTTTAGAAAAGACTTTAGGCACATAACCCAAACCAATACCAATGCCTAAACTAGGACTCATGGTGCCAGAAGTTACAGTACCAATAGTTTTTCCACTACCATCTACAATATCGTAACCATGGCGAGGAATACCGCGTTCGTCTAATTTAAAAGCGACCAATTTACGTTCTGGTGTATGCTCTTTTTCAGCTTTTAAAGCCTCGCTATTTGTAAAGTCTTTATTAAATTTACAAACCCAACCTAAACCGGCTTCAATTGGCGACGTGGTGTCATCTATATCATTACCATACAAACAATAACCCATTTCTAAACGCAAGGTATCTCTTGCAGCTAAACCAATAGGTTTAATTCCGAAATCTGCACCAGCTTCTAATACTTTATCCCAAATTTGTTTTACTTCAGAATTTTTGCAATAAATTTCAAATCCACCACTTCCTGTGTAACCCGTTGCCGAAATAATAACATGCTCAATGCCTGCAAAATCGCCAACTATAAAGTTGTAGAATTTTATATCTGCTAAATCGTGGCTAGATAAAGACTGCATCGCTTCAATGGCTTTTGGTCCTTGAATGGCAAGTAAAGAATAGTCTTCGCTTAAATCTTTCATGTCAGCACCAACATCGTTTTTAGACGAAATCCAGTTCCAGTCTTTTTCAATATTGCTCGCGTTAACTACTAATAAATACGTTTCGTCTTTAATCTTGTAAATTATTAAATCATCCACAATGCCACCATCATCATTTGGTAAACAACTGTATTGTGCTTTTCCAACTTCTAATTTAGATGCGTCGTTACTCGATACTTTTTGTATTAAAGCTAAAGCATTTGGACCTTCAATTAAAAATTCGCCCATATGAGAGACATCAAAAACACCAACGGCTTTTCTAACCGTTTCATGTTCAGCGTTTACACCTTCATATTGAACTGGCATATTATAACCAGCAAAAGGAACCATTTTTGCACCAAGTGCTTGGTGTGTAGAAGATAATGCAGTGTCTTTCATAATAAATACAGATTTCTTAATTTTTCATTATTTGAAAGCAAAATTAAACAAATTTTTAAGCTTTAGTCTAAAAATCCATAATCCATTCGTCAATAGATTTATCGCTTGTGCCATGTAAAACGGAAATGTCGCCTGTAGACTCAAAAACGACAGCCTTAACCTCAGATAATTGTATCACATTGGCTTCTCTTAGCTTGGCTTTTATGTCAGATTCTGTCACTTTACATTTCTTTAAATTAGTTTCTAATAATTTACCATCCTTCATTAATAATGTTGGTTGGTTATCTACTATGTCTTGCACAAATTTTGTTCTTCTGGCTGCAGCCACTAACATCTGTATAGCATATATAATCGCCAACGCGCTAATGCCATATTGCAAGGACACTGATTTAGAAATTATAACGGTTGCCATTACGGAACCAATGGCTACTGTCATGGCAAAATCGAAACTCGACATTTTAGAAAAGCTTCGTTTACCGCTAATTCGTGTTAAAACGACCAAAGCCATATAGATGCCTATGGCAGTTAATATTATGGCTAGAAAACCATCTGTTGAAAATTTAAACCATTCTTTCATATTTAATTTTTTTAGTTCAACTCAATATGCTTTAAAATGGCAGGTTCACTTGACTCAAATGGTATTAAGATTACTCTGAATCATTCTTATAGGCTAAACAATTGAAATTTTCTGAAATGGGTTAAACCTTATAGCATTTGCAATACAACCTTCTTTAAATATTGAAGACCTTAGTGGAAATTAATAATTAAAATCATTTATTATGAAGACTATATATAAAGACGTTATTGAAGCTAATTTAGAATGTATTATAGATTGTAGAATCTGTTTTTCTGAAATGGCAGGCAAAGAAAGTTTTAACGATTGTCCTAAATGCTGTATTCAATGTGCAGATGCTTGCGAAATGTTAATAAAGGCAATGACCTCAGACAGTGCGTTTGTAAAACAATACGCTTTATTATGTGCCGAAATTTGCGAGTATTGTGCAGACCATTGTGGCGAGCACGAGCATGAACATTGTAAAACTTGTGCTGAAACGTGCAGAAAATGTGCAGAAGCATGTAGAAAAATCGCAGCGTAATAAAAACTTTAAAAACACATTATGGCTATATTAGGAAATATTATTAAAGGTGTCATTGAGCTGAAAGACACATTTACTTCTGAAATTATTCACGAAGAAGCACAAGAAAAAGTACTTAAGGAATTGCTTGAAAGGGCAAAACACACTCAATTTGGTACTCATTTTAATTTTGAAGCTATTCTCGAAAGCGAAAACCCTCAAAAATCATTTGCAGCGCAAGTACCTTATTACGATTACAATAAGATAAATGACGAATGGTGGCACAAACTTCACAATGGCGAAACTGATGTCACTTGGCCAGGAAATCCATCGTATTTTGCATTGAGTTCTGGTACAACTGGGAAAACTAGTAAACGAATTCCGGTTACGGATGATATGATTGAAGCCATAAGAGGCTCAGGAATTAAACAGGTGTTTGCACTAAATAATTTTGACCTTCCTGCAGATTTCTTTGAAAAGGAAATTATGATGCTTGGCAGTTCTACCGATTTAATTGAAAAAGACGACCATCAAGAAGGCGAAATTAGCGGTATTAGCGCAAGTAATATTCCGTCGTGGTTTAGAGGATATTATAAACCTGGCGAAGAAATTTCGCAAATTGATGATTGGGACGACCGTGTGCAACGTATTGCAGAGCGTGCTAAAGATTGGGATATTGGTGCTTTAAGTGGTATTCCGTCTTGGATAGAATTAATGCTTCAAAAAGTAATTGAATATCACAACTTAAACCACATTCACGAGATTTGGCCAAACCTGCAAGTCTATACTTCTGGTGGTGTTGCTTTTGCACCTTACGAGAAAAGTTTTAAAGCGTTATTAGGAAAACCAGTGACCGTTATTGATACTTATTTAGCATCTGAAGGGTACATTGCCACACAAGTACGACCAGAAACTGATGCCATGCAATTGAATACAGATAATGGTATTTATTTTGAATTTGTACCTTTTAAACCAGAATACATTAATCAAGATGGTTCGTTAACTAACGAAGCACCTGCTTTAACTTTGAGAGAGGTTGAAACTGACCAAGATTATGTGCTTATCATCAGTACAGTAAGTGGTGCTTGGCGTTATTTAATTGGAGATACTATAGAATTTACAGATGTTAAACGTGCCGAAATTAAGATTACAGGTCGAACAAAATTCTTTCTAAACACTGTTGGTTCCCAATTATCAGTGAATAAGATGGATGCAGCGATGCGCGAATTGGAAGAAAAATTTGATACCACCATTTCAGAATACACCATTTGTGCGAAACGAGGCGATGATGATGAGTTTTATCATTATTGGTATTTAGGTTCGGATGTAGAAGGTGTTGATAATTCTGAAATTGCCAAGGCTTTAGATGAAAGTTTAAAAAACGCAAACAAAAATTATAAGGTAGCACGAAGTAAAGCCTTACATGGCGTCAAAGTGAAAGTCATTTCGCCAGAACGATTCTATGATTGGAATGAAAGAAACAAGAAAAAAGGTGGACAAGTAAAAATGGAACGCGTTATGGGCGAAGAGAAGTTTGCAGATTGGGAAGCGTTTATTAAAGAATCTTAATAGATTCCTTCTCAATAAGACATTAAAAAAGCTATTATGAAAGTAATAGCTTTTTGTTTTTAAATTTTAAATGGTTGTGATTTATCAATCTTTAATTAATGTTTGTTCTGCATCTCTATGTGCTACTAATTCCATAATTTCTTCAGGCGATAGGTAATATTTTATAATTCTATCTTTATACGATTGCGTAATGTCAGCGTGGTTTAAAATGAAGTCTTTCGTTTTTAAAATATAGTCTTCCATACCTTGTGCAACGGCAAAACTATCAGCACAACGTTCGGCTTCGATAATAGAATTTTCAGAAAACAAATATTTAATTCCAAACCAAATAAGATTCCCTTTAGTTCTATCTTGGTAGTCCATAATATGACCCAATTCGTGTCCTATCCAACCAATAAAAATATCGTCTGGTATGTGTCTGGTTAAAAATTCTTTATCGGCTATTTTAAATGTCTCACTGATAAGAATAACGTAATTTCTGTTCTTTTTAGATTTAAAAAAGCTGCCAAATGTTGGTCGTGCTTGCATTGTCGATTTTTTAATATTCTTTTTAAATCTAAATTCTATATTAATATTGTCTAATTGCGGATAATAGGCTAGAGCCGTTTCTACGTTCGTTCTAATGTCTTCAGGTATTTTGTGCTGTGCACTCATATATTGTTTACTTAGTATTACTATTATAATCATGAATGTTTTAATAATACTTCAATGTAAGGATTGCTGTTTTTTCTGATTAAAGGTTATCGTAGAAATCTTAACGCATTTCATAGGATTAAGACACAATCACAGTTAATTTTATTTTACTACAAATTGTAGTAGTTTGTGGCTTTTATATGTAGTATTTTTGTGATTCAAAAAATTTTAAAGAAAAAGGAGGAAAAAGAATTGTCTTTTCAACGTACCCAAGAAAAATTAAAAATACTCGCAGATGCCGCAAAATATGATGTATCGTGCTCATCTAGCGGAAGTAAACGCGCCAACACCAATAAAGGTTTAGGCGATGCCACAGGCATGGGCATTTGTCATTCGTATACCGAAGATGGTCGATGTGTATCGTTACTCAAAATATTATTAACCAATTATTGCATTTTTGATTGCGCGTATTGCGTCACTCGAAAAAGTAATGATATTAAACGTGCTGCTTTCAAAGTGCAAGAAGTGGTGGATTTAACTATTAATTTCTATCGCAGAAATTATATCGAAGGCTTATTTCTCAGTTCTGGCATTTTTAAAAGTGCAGATTATACCATGGAACGCTTAGTTGCTGTGGCAAAGAAACTGCGTTTGGAAGAAAACTTCAACGGATACATTCATTTAAAATCCATTCCTGGTGCTTCAGATGAATTAATGCGCGAAGCAGGATTATACGCAGACCGATTGAGTGTGAATATTGAAATCCCTACCGAAGCTGGACTCAAAAAATTAGCACCAGATAAAAATCGTGAAGATTTTATAAAGCCGATGGTTAAGGTTAAAAATGAAATTATTCAGTATAAAGCCGAAAAGAAGATTATTAAAACCACACCAAAATTTGCACCAGCAGGTCAAAGCACGCAAATGATAATTGGTGCGAGTGGCGAAAATGATTTTCAGATTATGCAGACCTCAAATCATTTTTATAAAAATTATAATTTAAAACGTGTTTACTATTCGGGTTACGTGCCCATAAGTTATGATAATCGTTTGCCACAAATAGGAAGTGCTGTGCCAATGCTTCGCGAAAATAGATTGTACCAAACCGATTGGCTCATGCGCTTCTATGGTTTTGATGTCAGTGAAATTTTAAATCAACAACATCAAAATTTAGATTTAGATGTAGACCCAAAACTGAGTTGGGCACTACGAAATTTACATGAATTTCCTGTGGATGTGAATACTGCAGATAAGCGTATGCTCGCTAGAATTCCTGGTTTAGGTATGAAATCTGTTTACAAGATTTTAAATGCCAGACGCTTTAGACGATTAAATTGGGAGCACCTTAAAAAGATAGGTGTTGCTTTAAATAGAGCCCAATATTTTATGGTGTGTGATAGCAATCAGTTTGAAAAACGCGATTTAACACCCGAAAAAATAAAAGGTTTAATTCTTCAGAATTCAAATAGTAAGTATCAAAAAACATTAAGTAATCAATTAAGTTTATTTAGTTAGATGATAGCGAAGAATTTAATTTACGATGGCACTTTTGATGGTTTTCTGTCTGCCGTTTTCTATGTTTTTGAGCATAAATTGAAACAGGTTTGTATTCAAAATGAATTTACAATGCAACAAGGGTTGTTCTCAGATAATGAAACTATTGTTACGGAAGAAGCAAAGGCCAATCGGGTCTGGAAAGGCGTAAAATCTAAATTATCTTCTAAAGGTAGTTATCAATTGTACTATGCATTTTTAAGTGAGCAAATAGGAGTAGAGGATATTTTATTGGATTATATGCGGTATGCATTTGAGAAAAAATCGAATGCAGATAAAGATTACTCGCATCCATCCGTTTTAAAAATTGCACAACTCGCTAAATCCGTTGGACGCGAAAAGCACAGAATGGAAGCCTTTGTGCGCTTCAAATTAACCAAAGACGACATTTATTTTGCGAGTATTGAACCCGATTTTAATGTGTTGCCACTCATTGAAAAACATTTTAAAAGACGTTATGCGGACCAAAAATGGGTAATTTATGATATAAAACGAGCTTATGGTTTGTTCTATGATTTAGACCATGTAGAAATTATAAACATGGATTTTCCTGCTGGATTTGATTTTACAAAAACAGAATCCGAATTTTTTGCCACGCAAGAATTTGAATTTCAGAAATTATGGCAAGACTACTTTAAAGCTACGAATATTGAATCGCGTAAAAACATGAAACTTCATATTAGGCACGTCCCAAAACGTTATTGGAAATATTTAAGCGAGAAACAACCCAATTAAACTATAATTTGTTGACGTAAGCTGATGCCCAATTTTCAATGCGTGGACCAAAACACTCTAAAATAGCATCAACACCAATAACACTGCCTTTGGCTAAGCGACCTAAAACCGCAATAGGAATATCACGTTTACCGTCTGCTGTAATAACGTAAGCATCATCAGAGGTTTCAATACCTAATTTTGAATGCATAGGTTGAATTAAATCATCTTTCAGTAGGTTTTTTACTAAAGGCGAAGTAATGTCTAATAATTTTGGTGCATCCAAAACACTGTTAATCATTGTAGAACATGTAACGGTTTTGTTGTCTTCATTTTCTAATTGCCAACCATCATTAATCATATTAATAGTTGGGTCTTTTAAAAACTCTAAACTTAAAACTTCAGCATCAACTAAGGCTAACATTTGCTGCATACTTTCAATTGGTGGACCATAGGAATACCGTTTACTACGTTCATCTAATGCGATAACATCTTCAATAATTTCGTTATCTAATTGTGCATAAGAAAAGGCTTTGTACAAGGTAGGTTGGCAATGGCGCCAAACTTGACCGACGCAAAAATCGAGTGAAATAGGTTCAGTTCCTAAAGCCATATTCACATAGGATTCAATTAAATCATATGCCGCGATTGTTTCGTCTTGAAGTAATTCATGTTTAAAATCGGCATCTTTTAAGCAATTAGAAATGATGCTTTCTAATTCTTCATTACTGAAACTGTGATTGAATGCGTTTTGATTTAAATCGTTATAAATACGTGATGCAATCTTAGAAATAGGATTTATTATAAAACTAATATCAGTTGCTGTTTCGTCGGTTTGTGTAATCGCTTCTATTTCTGATTTAAAAAACTCTAATTCACTTTTGGTTGGTTTATACCAATTATCAATATTTTCACTCAACGGTTTTGGTGCTAATGGCAAGCCATCTAAAGAAAACGGAATAAGTTTTAAGTGCTGTGTTTTCGTTTTATAATAAACCGTTTTAAAGGTTGAATTATCGACCACTTTAAAATTTCCGTAGTTGTTAATAACGAGATAACGCATTATATCTACCATGGCTAACCCAAAGCCTCTAATCCCAATAGTAATGTTTTCGGTATTTCTGGTGCTTTCTAACTGAGTAACAGGATATGCATCTGCAAACACCTGCAAATTAGAATTATTTTCAGTATGCTGTTGCCAAGCTTTTATTTGGTCTGATGTTTTTGTGGTTTGATGACCAATAGTGAGAAGGACATCATCACATTGCCAAGATTCTGTTTCAGATTTCAGAATTAATTTATCATTACTATGAATTATGGATTGAATTTCAGCAGAAATATATTTTATAAGGTCTAAATTTTCGGTTTCGGATTTAATAGAATTAAAACGTTCGTTAAGGTATTTGCCTAATTTTTTTCTAGGTGGAAATGTATCGTTTTCATGAGGTTCTAAAGCAAAATTACACCAATTATGATAGGATGGAAATGCTTCAATAGTTGCATTTTTAAAATGTTGTTTTGGTCTACACCTTAGGCCAGTAAGCGCGCGCTCTGTTATATTAATCCAGTTAGAATTAGGTTGTCCTTCATACCAAACATGGCCAGCACCTGGCTCTTTTGAGTTTTCAAAAACTAGTATTTCAATTTCCTTATCGTATTGAGATAATTCTGTAATTACATTCTCTAAAGCATAAAGACCTCTTGGACCAAGACCGATGATAGCAAGTTGTTTCATGAGGGAAAAGTTAATAAAAAAACCACCTAAAAAAGGTGGTTTCGATATTATTTATTCTTTTGGTTCTAAAACTGATATCTTAAACTCAAAGCAATGTCAAATCCTAAGTCGTCTTTGAGTACATCTCCAAAACTAATTTCTGGTCTAAAGTCTAAAGATATTAATAATGGAACATCAAAATTATATTCAATACCTACGTCTCCTGCAGCAAAAAGAAATGCGTCTCCTGCAGAACCTAAACCTCCACCAGCACCTGCGTACCAATTGATTCTATCTTCTATAGGCCAAACCCACTGGTATATACCTGCTAATTTAAATCCATCTTCATTGTAATAATCTCTCCAGCCTAAATCAACTTCTAATCTATTATTGTCTCCTAAAGCACGTTGGTATGTAATTTCTGTTCCAAAACCATTGCTATCTCCAATTCTTAGCCCTATGGCATTGTCTGCAATCTCTTGAGCTGATGCTATTGTGGTAAACCCTATAAAAATGGTACTTAATAAAAATAATTTCTTCATAATAATTCTACTTTTTAATTCTTAGTTTTAACAATTGTAAAATTGCTTTTCTTCATAACGCCAAAATTATGTGAAAATTGAAGGACGAGCTTTGATTTTATGACAATTTTATAACTTGAATCCGTCAATTATTAACGTATATGCTAAATGTAAACCTTGGGAAGCTTAAAAAGCTAAATTCTGATTTGGAAGGCGAATTACATTTTGATGATTTAATGCGAAAATTATACGCAACAGATGCCTCAGTTTATAGAAAATTGCCTTTGGCAGTTGCTTTGCCAAAGCATAAAAAGGATTTAAAATCTTTAATAAATTTTGCCAAGAATAATAACACGTCATTAATACCAAGAACAGCAGGAACTTCATTAGCAGGACAATGTGTAGGCGAAGGTATTGTGGTTGATGTTTCTAAATATTTTACGCGAATTTTAGATATTAATGAGTCTGAAAAAACAGTAACAGTTCAACCAGGTGTGGTAAGAGATGAGTTGAATAATTACCTCAAACCTTTCGGCTTATTTTTTGGGCCGAATACGTCAACCTCTAATCGTTGTATGATTGGCGGAATGGTTGGAAATAATTCGTCTGGAACCACATCTATTCAATATGGTGTAACAAGAGATAAAGTGATTCGCCTTAAAACCATTTTGAGCGATGGAAGTGAAGTGGAGTTTTCAGATTTGACACCTGAAGAATTTCATCAAAAAACCAAATTAAACACGCTTGAAGGTCATATTTATAAAACCATTTATGACACTTTACAGCCAGAAGCTATTCAAAAGCAGATAAAAGATAATTTCCCTAAACCAACGATTCACAGAAGAAACACAGGTTATGCCATTGATGAGTTAATTAAGTCTGATGTGTTTTTAAGTTCAAGTTTAGGTTTTAACATGTGTAATTTGTTAGCAGGAAGCGAAGGTACGCTTGCGTTTACCACTGAAATTACGTTGCAATTAGATGATTTGCCACCTACTGAAAACGCTATGGTAGCATTACATTTTAATAGTATTGAACGCTGTATGAAGTCTGTTTCTCATGTGATGAAACACAATTTGCATGCGTGTGAAATGATGGATGATTCTATTTTGAATCTGACAAAGCACAATAAAACGCAACAACAAAACAGAACGTTTATAGAAGGAAATCCTGTTGCAATTTTAATGTGTGAGTTAAGTGCGCATTCGTCTAAGTTACTTGAACTTGAAATAGATGCATTTTTGCAAACCGTATCGCATTTAAATCTGAGTTACGCGCAACCTGTTTTAAGAGGAGCAGATATCAATAAGGCTTTTGAATTACGGAAAGCAGGTTTAGGTTTACTAGGTAACATTATTGGCGATAAAAAGGCTGTGGCTTGTATTGAAGATACAGCTGTAGCGCTTGAAGATTTGGAAGATTATATTTCAGAGTTTACAGCGCTAATGACAACTTTTAATCAAAACGCTGTTTATTATGCACATGCTGGTGCAGGCGAGTTGCATTTAAGACCTATTTTAGATTTAAAACAAAAGGAAGACGTTCAGCTTTTTAGGGAAATTACAACTGCTGTAGCTCAACTTGTAAAGAAATACAACGGTTCTATGTCTGGCGAACATGGTGATGGTATTGTGAGAGCAGAATTTATTCCGTTGATGATTGGTACTGCGAATTATGAAATTTTAAAACAAATTAAATCTGTATTCGATCCTCAGAACATTTTTAATCCTCATAAAATTGTGGATGCTTATGCCATGGATGAGAATTTGCGTTACGAGCCTAATAGAGAAGAACGTCAAATTGAAACCCTATTAGATTTCTCAAGTTCTGAAGGTATTTTGCGTGAAGCAGAAAAATGTAATGGTTCTGGCGACTGTAGAAAATTACCTGAGTTTGGTGGAACTATGTGTCCGAGTTATAGAGCTACAAAAGATGAAAAAGATACCACACGAGCACGAGCAAATGCGTTACGAGAGTTTTTAACGAATTCAGAGAAAGCGAATAAGTTTAATCATGAAGAATTAAAGGATGTTTTCGATTTATGTTTAAGTTGTAAAGCATGCTCAAGCGAGTGTCCAAGTAGTGTAAATGTGGCGGCTTTAAAAGCGGAGTTTCAATACCAATATCAGCAAGCAAATGGTGTGCCTTTTAGAACAAAATTGTTTGCTTATAATAACAAAATTAATGGGTATGCGAGTAGAGTTCCTAAGCTAACAAATTTTATGTTTTCTAACGGATTTACAAGTTCGATTATAAAATCTGTTGGCGGAATTGCGAAAGAACGTAGTTTACCTTTGATTTCAAATAATAGTTTATATAAAGAGTTTGAATTGTCTAAAAATAAAATAGTTAAAGAAAATTACATCAAAGAAGTGTTTCTTTTTAATGATGAATTCACAAATCATTTAGATACCGAAATAGGTGTCGATGCTATTGAACTTTTAAATCGTTTAAATTATAAAGTTTCTATGATTTCTAATGCTGAATCTGGCAGAGCAATGCTCTCTAAAGGATTGGTTGCAGAAGCTAAAAAAATGGCGATTGAAAACGTTTCAAAATTCAAAAATTTAATAACTGAAGACACACCCTTAATTGGTATTGAACCGTCTGCCATCTTATCATTTAAAGATGAATATTTAAGATTGGTAGATGATAAAGATTCGGCACAATCTATTGCAAATAACACCTTACTAATTGAGGAATTTATTCAACAAGAAATTGAATTAGGAAATATAAAAACTGAACAATTTACTAAAGAATCAAAAGCCATTAAATTTCATGGTCATTGTCATCAAAAGGCTTTAGCAAATCAAAAATCGAGCTTTGATGTTTTGAATATACCAGAAAACTATAACGTTACTATTATACCGAGTGGTTGTTGCGGAATGGCAGGAAGTTTTGGTTATGAAAAAGAACATTATGAAGTGAGCATGCAAATTGGAGAACAAACCTTATTTCCTGTTGTGCGTAAAACATCAAAAGACACGTGTATTTCGGCAAACGGAACCAGTTGTAGACATCAAATTAAGGATGGAACAGGTCGTGTTGCAAAACATCCAATTTCAATATTAAAAGACGCTTTACTTTAGTTTGTCTTTGTCCTTATTTTTATCTTTGTTTTTTTTAGATTTTGGCTGTTCAACGATAGTGATTGCAGCAATTAGCTCTTTAAAATCCATGTCCTTTAGATCTTCATCTGTGTAGAAGGCAGACAATTTATCTTGATTGTAGTTATATACCTTCCAACGTTTAAACTGATATTCTAAGGCGGTAAAATTTTCTACCCAATCTCCAGAATTTAAATAAGTGGTTTTACCATGTTTGTTTCCAACCGAAAGCATTTTCGGTTGATGAATATGACCACAAATTACATAATCATAGCCGTTTTCAATTGCTAAATCTGTAGCGACTTTTTCAAAATCGTTAATATACTTCACAGCGCCTTTAACGCTATTCTTAATTTTCTTAGATAGGGAATACCGTTCTTTTCCTATTTTATCTAACCACCAATTTACAAATCTGTTTATTAGTATCAATAAATCATAACCATAGCCACCTAATTTAGCAAGCCATTTGGCATTCTGAATTGAAATGTCAAAGACATCACCATGAAAAAACCATGCTCTCTTGTCGTCTAGTTCTAAAACCAATTTGTTTACAATTGAAATATTGCCAATTTCGGTATCTGTAAACTTTCTCAGCATTTCATCATGATTACCAGTTATGTAAATAACTTCGGTTCCGTTTGCAGCGAAATCCATTATTTTTTTGATTACCGATAAATGCGATTTTGGGAAATAACGTTTCTTAAATTGCCAAATATCAACGATATCGCCATTAAGAATCAATTTTTTAGGATCAATACTGTTTAAGTAAGTTAATAACTGTTTAGCATGACAACCGTATGTGCCAAGGTGTACGTCAGATATAACAGCAATTTCTACTTTTCTTTTAATTTTCACATTATTGAATCTTAGTATGGCAAAGAACTTCAATATTTATAATTTTCGTGTTAACTCATAATTATTTAATTATGAGTTAATTGTTATTAAAAAATGAACTAAATGTTAAGTGAATTGAATCTAGTTTTTTAATCATTATTACAGGAAAATTAGAAAGCTATTTTCGTTTTAATAATATAACAATTACATTAGCGTAAAATAAGTTGCAATGGCAGGAAATACGATCGGAAAATTATTTAAACTTACAACATTTGGTGAGTCTCATGGAAAGGCAATTGGAGGCATTATTGATGGCTGTCCTGCAGGAATAGAACTCGATTTTGAAGCTATTCAGAATGAATTAAATCGAAGAAAACCAGGACAATCTAAAATTGTTACGCAGCGAAAAGAACCAGATACAGTAGAGTATTATTCTGGTGTTTTTGAAGGTGTCACTACAGGAACGCCAATTGGTTTCGTAATTCATAATACCAACCAAAAATCTAAGGATTACGGTCATATAAAAGATGTTTATCGTCCTAGCCACGCAGATTATACGTATGATAAAAAATATGGTGTACGCGATTATAGAGGAGGAGGCCGTAGTTCTGCACGCGAAACAGCCTCTAGAGTTGTAGCAGGTGCTATTGCAAAACAATTTTTACCAAAAATTGAAATTAACGCTTTTACGTCTTCAGTAGGCGATATTTTTATAGATAAACCTTATCAAGATTTAGATTTTAGTAAAATAGAATCTAATATTATTCGCTGTCCTGATGAAGCTACTGCAGAAAAAATGATTTCTAAAGTAGAACAAATTAAAAAGCAAGGCGATACTATTGGTGGTACAATAACATGTGTTATTAAAAATGTACCTGTTGGTTTAGGAGAACCTGTTTTTGATAAACTACATGCCGAGTTAGGAAAAGCTATGTTATCTATAAATGCTGTAAAAGGCTTTGAATATGGAAGTGGTTTTTGTGGTGCTAAAATGAAGGGAAGCGAGCATAATGATTTGTTTAACGAAGATGGATCTACAAAAACTAATTTGTCTGGAGGAGTTCAAGGAGGAATTTCTAATGGAATGGATATCTATTTTAGAGTTGCCTTTAAACCAGTCGCAACGGTTATACAAAAACAAGATGCTTTAAACAGTGCTGGCGAGATTGTAGAAATGCAAGGAAAAGGAAGACACGATCCTTGTGTTGTGCCGAGAGCAGTTCCTATTGTAGAAGCCATGGCTGCTTTAGTTTTAGCAGATTATTTATTGCTAGATAGAGTAACACGTCTGTAATTTCTAATTATTTGAGTTTAGAAGAGGAAAATAAAAAGAAGCGTAAAGAAATTCCATTAACCACGGAAGAATGGCTAACTTTTTTCTTTTTTCCATTTCAAAGTAAGGGTGGTTTTATGAATACCCATGATTTAAATAAAATGGAAAATGAAAGGTTTGAAAAGTATGGTTTTGATAAAAAAATTGAACAAGCTTCTCAGGTAAGAATATTGGGTATATTTTTCTATGTTGTAACTATGTTTTCATTATATCTATTATAAATGGATAAAGATCGTTTAGTACGGAATCAAACAATATCGCACCAATTTTGAATAAGAATTAAATTAAAAGCATGAAAAAACTAGCATTACACTGGAAGATAATTATTGGAATGGTTCTCGGAATCATCTTTGGATTTGTTATGAATTCAATGAGTGGTCAACAATTTGTAACAGATTGGATTGCGCCTTTTGGTAAGATATTTATCAATCTTCTAAAGTTAATTGCTGTTCCATTAATTCTAGCTTCATTAATAAAAGGAATTTCAGACTTAAAAGATATTTCTAAAATAAAAAGCATGGGATTGCGTACCATAGCGATTTATGTAGGTACAACATTAGTGGCTATTGTTATTGGTTTAACCATTGTAAATGTGGTAAAACCAGGAGCAGGAATGCCAGAGGCGACCATAGAAAAGATTAAGCTTAAATACGAAAATGATGCAGGTGTAACTGATAAATTAGCAAAAGCGAGTGCGCAGCAAGATGCAGGACCACTTCAAGCTTTAGTAGATATTTTTCCAAGTAATATTTTTCAGGCTATGGGAGAAGCTAAAATGCTCCAAGTGATATGTTTTGCTTTGTTAGTTGGAATCTCTTTATTATTAATAGGAGAGAAGAAAGCCAAGCCATTAATTGATTTCTTTGACTCTCTCAATGAAGTCATTATGAAAATGGTAGATTTAATAATGCTCTTTGCACCTTATGCCGTTTTTGCTCTAATGGCGAATGTTATTATAGCTTTTGATGATACCGAAATACTCCTTAAATTAGTACAATATGCGCTTTGCGTTGTCTTTGGTTTGGTATTAATGATTGGTTTCTATTTAATTTTAATAAAAACGATTACCAAAAAATCGCCAATGTGGTTTTTAAAGAATATGAGTCCTGCGCAATTATTAGCATTTTCAACAAGTTCTAGTGCTGCAACGTTGCCAGTAACTATGGAAAGAGTTGAAGAGCATCTTGGTGTAGATAAAGAAGTTTCTGGTTTTGTTTTGCCTGTTGGTGCAACCGTTAATATGGATGGTACAAGTTTATACCAAGGTATTGCTGCTGTATTTATTATGCAAGTGATTTGGCCAGAAGGGTTAACATTTACTAACCAAATTGTAATTATTTTAACAGCTTTACTTGCTTCTATAGGTAGTGCAGCTGTGCCAAGTGCAGGAATGGTAATGTTGGTTATTGTATTAGAATCTATTGGATTTCCGGCGGAATTATTGCCTATAGGATTAGCGCTAATATTTGCCGTAGATAGACCTTTAGATATGTGTAGAACCGTTGTAAATGTAACAGGAGATGCTACTGTTTCAATGATTGTTGCAAAATCTCAAGGTAAGCTGCATGATAATCCTAAACCAAAGGAATGGGATGATAATTACGACGCTGTAAAGTAGGTAACGAATTATTTGTAAGAATAATAGTAAATCGTTTGCTGAGCGAAGTTATAGGATCTAAATAAAATTTTAAAGTTGATTAAGTTTATGACCTTAAATACACCATTAGTATCAGTTAATTGGCTGAATGAGAATAAAAAGGCTTCAAATTTAATTGTTTTAGATGCAACGATTAATAAAGTCATAGATTCTGATTCTTCACGAATTTTAAAAGCACGTTTTTTCGATATTAAAAAGAAATTCAGTGATGTTTCTGCACCTTTTCCTAGTACCTTACCTTCTAAAGAACAATTTCAAAATGAAGCTCAAAATCTAGGTATCAACAATGATTCTTGTATTGTAGTCTATGATGATAAAGGCATATACTCTAGTGCTAGAGTTTGGTGGTTATTTAAAGTTTTTGGATTCAATAATGTTGCTGTTTTAGATGGCGGATTACCAGAATGGACCTTAAAAGGTTTATCTATTAATGCTTATGTTGAAGAAACTTATCAAATAGGTAACATTAATGTTGACTTTAATCCAGAATTAATAACCAATTTTGATGGACTAAATCATTTTATTAAGGATCCAAATGTTTTAATTGTGGATGCAAGGTCAGAAGCGCGTTTTAAATGTTTAGTAGATGAACCTAGAGAAGGCTTAAGACGTGGCACAATTCCTAATTCTAAGAATTTACCATTCACAGATTTGATAAATGGTAATACTTTGAAGCCAATTAAGGAATTATCAGAAATCTTTAGTAATTTAGAGATAGAAAACAGAACAATGTTATTTAGTTGTGGTTCTGGTATTACAGCCTGTGTTGTTGCTTTGGCTGCCACACTTTGTAATTATATTAACTTAATAGTCTATGATGGATCGTGGACAGAATATGGAAGCTTAACCGATTAAAATAATATAACCCTTAATATGAAAACCATAGATTGGACTAAAGATGAACTTGTAGCCTACGTTTTATTATTTGCTGCAAATGCTGATTTTAAAGAATCTGAAAAAGAACGTGAATTAATAATTTCTAAAGTAGACAAGGAAACCTTTCAAGAAATTCACGAAGAGTTTGATAGAGATAACGATTATCAAGGTCTAAAAAAAATTACAACTAGTCTTGAGCAACACCTTTATAGTAAGGAGGATATTGATTTGTTATTAGAAGATATAAGAGTTTTATTTTTTGCTGATGATGATTTTGATATTACGGAACAAAATATGTTAAAGGCATTAGAGCGTTTGTTTAAAGCCATTTAAAAAAAGCCTCAAAACTTAAAACAGTAATTCTATCTTTTTAAAGACACTTAAAAGAAATTAGACTGTTTTTTCTCATAAGAATTAGATTCATTCCTAACTAACGGAAGCTAGGCTCTAATTGATACTATTTTGTTTTGAGACTTTATTTTACTTATAGATTAATGCGTTTTCCTTTCGGAAATTTGATGGAATAGGAGTGTTTTAGTTTTTCAGTTTCATTCGCTTTTAAATTCAATTTCCATTTTAAAATTCCTTTATCTTCATTGTAAATAGATGTACCTGTTTCTACATTATCAATCTTAATAGATTTGTTCTGACTTTTTGGTATTCTATCTAAAAGAGTTAACTGTACGTTAGATGTTTTATTGTTTTTAATTTCAATTTCATAAGCTTTTTGAACCACCTTATTATTACCAATAAAAGTACTCTTTTTGTAATCGTTTAGTTGTGTGCGTTTTACTACAATATTTGGATCAACGCCAAGTGAAACTGTTAAACTGTCTGTAGTTGCTGCAGGATTAATATTTGTTTTTCCAGAATAACTCCCTTCAAAATAAACATTAGCTTCTGCTGGTAACAAATTGTATTGTTCCCAATTACCAATTTTGGCTGTTAAGAAGACATTCTCGTTTAAAATAGGTGCCGCAAAATAGTTGTAAGTAGCAGGTACACTAAATTTATCTACTTCAATAACTGAAATATCGCCATCTGATGGAATGGTATGTTTTTTATCAATTTTGAAGCTGTTGTTTGTGATGCCTTCTTCAATTATATTTCCTGTTGCTGTATAATTAGTAGGTTTAACATAAGGGTTATCATCAAAATCCTGATCAATCATTTGCTGTACTTTATTATTATATTGTGCGCCAGTAAAATTTTCTTTTGTAGCGGTTCCGTAGCCAATAACAGCAACTTCATCTAAAGAATTGCTATTTTCTAAGGCAACATTCATAAGACTAGAATGTATTGGTAATTCTTCAGAATTCATACCAATATAAGAGTAAACAATTGTTTTGCCATTAGTTGTTTTTAGGGTGTATTTACCATCAAAATCGGTTTGTACACCATTTGTTGTGCCTTTTTCAATTACTGATACTCCAGGAATAGGTAATCCATCGTTGGCGGAAGTTACAATGCCTGAAATTGTTTTTACTAATGGATTGTGTTTATAATTATAACTTTTGGTTGCACGATTAGATGAATAGTTACTATAAGCGCTTATAAAGTTTAAATATTTAGGATTAACCATTGGTTTTTCATTATTTGTATTTGGATCGCTTGTGGAGAGTACTAGATTAACGTCTGTCCAATCACAACCAGAGTTTTGAAACACATGTGCTTTATATTCTAGATTAATAGGACTATTGATTTTTTCTGCTTTGAGATCATAAATAGGAAACCAACCAGCATTCTTAATATTATACTTTATTTTTAAATTTAAAGTGCTGGCAATTTCGCTGTTTAGTTTTAATTTAATCTCGCCAGTCTGCGTTTTGTCTTCAACATTAAATTCGGCTAATTGCTGTTGTATGTTTACTTCGGTTTGCTGAATATCTTTAATTTTAGAACGCGACGTATTAATGTCTGTTTTTAATTCCGTAATACGCGTTCTGTAGTAAGTTGCAAAGGACTTTAGCTTTTCTAAACTTACGACCTCATTAGCATTACCAAGTTTTTTGTTATTCTGAATTAAACCTAATTCTTCGTTATAACCAGAAATGAGATTATTTTGATATTGAATTTTTTCTTCAATTTTTTTAAGTTCATTCTGCAATGAGACAATAGAATCGCTTGGTTTTTTCTTCGTTAGATAATTTATTCCATAATTAATGGATAGAATAGTAGCCTTATCTAGCCCTGAAATCTGAATACTACTTTTTTCTATATAAGGTGATAGATTATTTAAAGTAATTATGGATTTACCTGAATTGAGTTTTACTGAAGCTTCACGATTTATTTCTGCACCATCTAAATAAACGGTTACATTTTTAATTTTTGAATTTTGCTGTTGCGAATAGCCAAATTGATTAACTATTAGAATAAAAACTAATAGACATAGAAAATTAATTGGTTTTAGTCGGTAAATCATAATCTTGAATTTTTAGTTAAAATCAAAATTAAAGAACATGACATGTTGAGTAAATTAGAAATGAGTAAGTTGAAACTTTATTGAAGTGAAACGGCTATTTCAGTTAGTAAGGCAATTACTACTTAGAGGTTATTGGCAGATATAATTGACACGTTTTAATAATTAATCATATTTAAGAGGGCTTACAACGATTTTATTGCGGCAATTCTCAAGACAGATTTATCTTTACTACATCAAAATTTGTGCTATGATACAATTCCATATTTTCCCTCATAATATTTAGAATTGAGCTTACATTTTTTGTAAAATTAATTTAGTTTTAAGTAAGTTGTTAATTTAAATTAAGCCCTTCATTTGGTTGTGAGAGGGCTTTTTTTTTTGAACTATAATTAATCTATGAATTTTGATTTCAACTCTGGAGTAGGAATCATACAAGAGTCTTTTTTACCATACCATTTATAACGATTTTTAGCAATATAATTATAAACCCAATTTCTAATAAAAGCAGGTACAATTAAGAAAATTGATAGTAGGTTGGTAGGAAAACCTAAACGACTTGCAATTAGTAGTGCAGCTGTGGATTTATAGGTTAACTTATCCTTTACAGGATTATAAAGTAGTATTGAATCTGTTTTCTCCGTATCAATATTAAACTTCTTAATAATCTCAGTTCCAATTTTACTCTCTAAAGGCGCAAATAAAAAATTGTTTTTAGAATCTCGCTTAATAACATACAAAACGCTACTGTTGCAAAGGTTGCAAACACCATCGAATAGTATGAGTTGTTTGTTATTTGTAATCTGAGTTATCACAGTGCAAAGATAAAGCTAATACCTATAATGTATTTAAAAATTCAGTTAAATCCACGTCTTTATTTAAGGCTAACTTCTTCTTTAATCGGTATTTTGATTTTAGCACACTATCTGGTAAAACATTGAGCATTGAAGCAATTTCTTTGGTTGTTAAATTCATACGTAGAAAAGATGCTAAACGAATCTCTTTTTCAGAGATGTCCTCTGCAATTGTTTTTATTTTATTGTCGAAGTCATTATGTACTTCAGAAAAATAGCTTTTAAATACTTCCCAATCTTTATCTTCAGCACTTTCTTTTTTGAGAAGCATTACAAGTCTCCGGAATTCCACTTTAAACAATTCTGGGGATTTTTTTATTTTTTCTAAATTCTCTTTTAGCTCTTGAATGAATGCACTTTTTTGAACTAGGTGAAGAGTTTGTGATGCTAATTCTTTCTTTTTAAAGGCGATTTCTTGTTTGTATATTTCTTCTTGTTTTTCGCGTTCTATTCTATTTTTCTTCATACGTTGCTTAAAACCGAAGTAGAGTAGGCCTGCAATAGCAAGTAATGAGAACATACCGATTCCATATAGTGTTTTAATTAATTTGTCATTTTCAGCTTTTATATTTAAGTTTTTTATTTCTTCTTGTTGTAAGGCTATTTCTGTTTCCTTTTTTTCGGTTTCGTGTATGGTTTGCAATTCAGAAAAACGATTATTTATTTCAGTATTGGAAATGTTATCTTCCAAATTTTTATAAATTTTGTAATATTTTAAACTACTTTCAAATTCTTCAGTTGCTTGATACGCTTGTGATAATAGTTTGTGAATTTTTGGTTTAAGTGCGTCAAGGTTATTTTTATCTGCTTCTGTTTTAGATTTATTTAGATACTTTATGGCATTACTATGCTCGTTAAGCAATATTAGACATTTACCTAGATCCATGTTTAAATGTGCTAGAGCGTAACTATCATTTAAAATAGATTGGTTACTAAGCATAGATTGGTATATTGTTTTGGCTTCATCAATTTTACCGCTCGCTATTAGAAATTGTGCTTTTCTTTCTATAGCATCATCAATAAGGCTTTGGTCTTTAAGAGAATTACTAATCTCTGATAATTCATTTATATACCTGTTGTTTTCTTCATTTTTTTCTTTGTTAGGTATTTGTAGACTAAGAATTAAATTTAGTGTACTAGCGTATTGTCTTTTTTGGTTCTCCTTTTTAAAGTATTTCAATATTTTTTTATGATAGTCAATTGCATTTATTGTATCCTTCATTTCGCCATATACACTCGCAATAACCAATCGATTTTGGTTTAAGTCCATAGACAATTTTTTAGTGGTGTATATACTTTCAGCCTTTAATGCTTTTTCTAATGCCAAATTGTAGTAGCCTTTCATTAAGAATACAATAGACTTTGAATTGTATATATCTGCAATGCCAACCATGTTATTAGCTTTAGAGTAATTTTTTTCTGCTTTATCATAATAATGGTATGCGCTATCTAATTTTCCAATCATGTTATAATCCTGTCCAATATTGCGTTCAATTCCTGCTATTTTGTTGTAGTCATTAAGTCGTGTATAAATCTTCAATGCTTTGTTGAAGTATACTTTAGAGCTGTCAAACTTATTCATATAAGAATAGGTTACAGCTTTTCGTTCAATACCAAATCCAATAATAGTATCAATTTTAAGTGCTTTACCTAGGCTTATCATATCCTTAGAGAATATTAAGGATTTCTCAATATTGTTATTAATATTTTCACTCCATAGATGATTAAGGATGTGAAACCTATCTATATCCATTTTTGATTCTGACAACGCTTTCTCTAAGCTGTCAATTTTTGTTTGCCGTTGAGCAAATATTGATGAAGAAAAACAAACTAATAAAAGAATAATAATCCGAAAAAACATATCACAAATATTTAATGATTAGCTGTAACGAAGTTAGTTAAAATTAAAGTGGCTTGGACAGCCTTAATATCTACACAATGATTTTAATTAATACCTTGTCTATGTATTGTCTATATGAATAGATATTAATTTTCTTGTTAAGGTATTGAAAATCAATTATTTGCAGTTAGTTAGATTTTTTGGGCTACATGGTAGATATATAAAATTTCGATTCCGCTGTCCATACTTTGTCCATGCCAAAAATTAGATTTTAGTGGATTTGACTTCTAGTTTTGACTCAGAAACAATTCGCAAAATTATGTATTATGAAAACAGCTATTAAAAATTTAAAATGTATTATGATGTGTACTTTACTACTCTTTGTATTTGGGTGTAGTAAAGAGGATGATGGATCTGGTGATAGTGTGATTGAAGAGGTTAACGGTATTGGTGCAGACGATTTAGAAAATTATGGAGGAGACTTAGGTTTATTAATAAACACAAGAGACTTGGTTAAAAAAGGTTATAATCCTGTAAAAGTTAATATCACAACTACAGCAATACAAGGTAATTATGACCAAGAGCTGGTTGTTGACCCATTTACAAACATAGCACAGCTAAAACTCTCAATTGATGATTTAACAGAAATTGCAGTTGATGAACTGAGAGATGGTGTTGGTCTTGAGGTTGAAGTTTTAAACCCATCAGATAACGTTATTTTATCTGAAACTTATAGTGTAGTTTCATTTGAAGAAAATGGAAACCAATTTGATATTGATGCTTCTAACTTAGAAGCAGTTTCTAACAACTTACATTTTAATGGTTATATGCGCTATTACTTACAGTTAGTTGATGCTGGTGGTAACTTTGAAAATACTATTGTATGGAAACCTGGAAGTGGTGATGATGGAAGTCTTAGGCTTGAAGAACGAACATCTTCTTTTAATCGAGGTATAACAAGTGAGCAATTTTATATATATCAATATCAAAACGAGGATAATACAGTTGCTGTTTATTCTGCTATAACCAATCGTTATTTAAGGATTGGGGAATCAACAAGAACATTTAGACAATCTGGTGCTTATTCCTTTCCATCTACGAATCCTAATTCTTTAGGCGCGGATTTAAAATTTATAGTTAAGAAAGAATCTAATGGTTTATATACTATCAGAGGTGCTTCTGATAATAAACCATTGAGAAGGATCGCAAATGGTTCTGATATGAATTGGCACACTAACGATAATGGTACCATTCAGTATTTTAGAATAATTAGTTTAGATATTGAATGGCAAGTCACTCAATTAGATACCGAATATTTACAACCAATTATGCCTGCGGTTGTAACCTCTTTTGGTTTTAACAGTACCTTAAAAAATTGCGGATCAGGAAACCTAGAGCAACAAGTAGGAATTGAAAAAGACGTTACGACTACATACACAAATGCATTTTCTGAAACTATTGGTTTAAGTTCTAGAGTTACTACAAATGTTGATGTTACTGTAAGTGCAACTGCAGGAGCCAGTTTTTTTGGTAATGGAGGTTCTGTAACCGCTGAAGCATCGGCAGGATTGGAAGTTTCAACAGAAGCCAGTACATCATCTACAGTCTCAGCTGAAGAATCGGTTTCAGATACAAACACCTTCTTTTCAAATAGAATTGTGACAGTACCAGCAGGTAGCGCTTCATTGGTTTATGATGCTTACCAAACATATTCTAACGTTAAAATGCCTTATGTAAAACGCTTAAGATTAACAGGTAATCATACCCAAGGCCCAGAGTCTATGTCTGGATTTGAAATTGCCACACAGCTCGAAATTTCAAATTTTTTAGGTGTAATTACTAATATAGGTTCAGATTTTGTAGAGGTTACCATAAAAGGTAACATGTATTTAAATAATATTGTTGATTCAGTAACCGAGGTAAGAGATGTTGCAGCGAATTGTAACTAATATTGCTAGCAATTCTTGAAAAACGATGGCGTTATTGCCATCGTTTTTTTTATTTTTTAGCCTCAACCAATTCTAATTGGTCTAAGCTAACGTTAGTGGTAAACATGCCATAATTAACATTGGCTTTGCCTTTTTCTATAGAATCTATGCTACCAATGGCTCTTCCATCTTGCATACGTACACGATCCCCAATTTTTAAAATTGGTTTTGGTTTTTCTACTTTTACGTCTTTCTTTTTAGTCGCTTTTTTCTTTTTTCGTATAACTTCAACTTTCTTTTCTGCTTCAGCTTTTACTTGACGTTCTTTATGTTTCTCAGCACGTTTTTGTTTTGCTGAAAGCTTTTTTCGTTTTGAATTTTCTATTTGTACCAAACGGAATAATTCCGCCATTAATTCGCGCTTCTTTTTGTCTTCAAAATACTTTTCAGAGATGTCGTTGACTTTCTGACCTAAGTAAATTAAGCGTTGGTTAGAATCGTATAACTCTTGAAAGTTCTCTAATTTCTTTTGCACCTTAGCATTAATTTCTTCTAATTTATCTGCTTCTGAAATTTTCTTTTTTTCGTTTTCTTTAAGTGAACGTTCTGTACGTTCTAATTTGCTGCGTTCTTTCTGTAGCTTTGCTATAGTAGCATCAAACCTAACTTTGCCACGTTCTATCTTCTTTTTAGATTTATTGATTAGGCTATACGGAATGCCATTCTTTTGTGCGACTTCAAAAGTGAATGAACTTCCGGCTTGCCCAACGGCCAATTTGTACATTGGCTCTAGAGTACGCTCATTAAAAAGCATGTTGGCATTTTCAATATGAGGTAACTCATTAGCGAGCAACTTTAGGTTTGAATAATGCGTAGTTATAATTCCAAAAGCCTCACGCTCGTAAAAGACTTCCAAAAACGTTTCAGCTAAAGCACCTCCTAATTCGGGATCACTTCCAGTTCCAAACTCATCTATTAAAAACAAGGTTTTATTATTACACTTTTTCAGGAAATAATTCATTTGTTTTAAGCGATAGCTGTAGGTACTTAAATGATTTTCTATGGACTGGTTATCGCCTATATCACTTAAAATTCTATCAAATAAACATACGTAGCTTCGCTCATGGACAGGAATTAACATACCACTTTGTAGCATGGTTTGTAATAAGCCAACAGTTTTAAGTGTAATACTTTTTCCACCAGCATTTGGGCCAGAGATAACAATAATTCTGCTATCTTTTTTTAGGCCAATAGTTTGCGGAAATGTTGTTTCACCTTTTTCTTTATTGTTTAAATAGAGTAGAGGATGATAAGCATCGCGCAAATGCATACTGCGTTCCTTTGAGAATTCTGGTAAAATAGCATCCATGCTTTGTGCATATTTTGCTTTGGCAGAAATGAGATCTATTTGTGTTAAAAAGGACTGATAATCTTTAAGAAGTGGCAAAAACATACGAATGTAACCGGTTAGTTCTTTTAAGATTTTTATGACCTCTTCTTTTTCCTCATATTCTAAATTGTTGAGTTCTCTGGTATGTTGCAACGTAGTTTCTGGCTCAATGTAAACAATGCTTCCGGTTTTGCTTCCACCCATTATGGCACCACGTACTTTTCTGCGATACATTGCTTTTACAGCTAGTACACGTTTGTTTTCTACCACAGATTCTCTAATGTCGTCTAAATAATCTAAGTTGTGATAGGTGTTTAAAGCCGAAGAAAAACTACTATTTATTTTGCCTTTGAGTTGATTTATAGATTTACGTAATTTGGATAAAAGGGGAGAAGCGTTGTCTTTTATATCTCCAAAACGGTCCACAACAGCATCAATTTGTTCTATTATAGTCGTATTGATTTCTATAGGCTGGCTGTAAGTGTATAATTTAGGATAATACTCTTCAAACTTCTTTAAAAACTTTAAAATAGTATTTACAGTTAGTGACATGCTTACTATTTTCTGTAAGCTAGAAACCTCGAGATAAGTATTCTCTATTTTAAGTAATTTTAATTCTTTGGCAATAGTTTCAAATCCATGATTAGGAATTCTATTTTCATTTTCAAAAGATGATAGGTATTCATTAACATACGCCAGTTCTAACTTTAAATGTTCTTCTTCCTTAAATGGAAGAATAGCAAGCACAGCTTCTTTTCCTAGAGCTGTTAATGTATGTCTGCTAATTTGATCTAAAACTGTAAAAAACTCAAGGTCTTTTAGTGTTTTTTCATGAATATTTATCATGTAATTATCTTTCTTTTTTAAAGCCTTACAAATTTAGGGTAAAAGAGGCTATATGCCTAATACTGCAAAGTGCTTTTGTTCTATCTATAATTATTATAGATGTTTCTTTATTTTTGAATTTTAATTAGAACCTTTTATGAACTTAAAAATTGATAATAGCTGGAAAAAACATCTTCAACCAGAATTTGATAAACCTTATTTTAAGGATTTAATGGATTTTGTTGCGCATGAATATCAAAATCATGAGTGTTTTCCGCCAGAACCTGAAATCTTTAATGCCTTTAATCAATGTGATTTTAATGACCTAAAGGTGGTTATTATTGGTCAAGACCCTTATCACGATGTTGGTCAAGCTAATGGATTATGCTTTTCTGTAAATGATGGTATAAAGCATCCACCTTCATTGGTCAATATATTTAAAGAACTTGAAACCGATTTAAAAATTCCCTACCCTAAAAGAGGTAACTTAATGCCTTGGACTAAACAAGGTATTCTATTATTAAATGCCACACTAACAGTTAGAGCTCATAAAGCTGGTAGTCATCAAAAACAAGGATGGGAAACTTTTACAGATGCTGTAATTAAAACAATCAATGATGAAAAAAGCAATGTGGTTTTTTTACTTTGGGGCGGATTTGCTAAGAAAAAAATAAAACTAATAGACACTACAAAACATATAGTTTTACAAAGCGGTCATCCTTCACCTTTAAGTGCGAATAGAGGGTATTGGTTTGGTAATAAATGTTTTAGTGAAACTAACTCCCAGTTGCTGCAAGTTGGCCAGCATCCAATTGTTTGGTCTTTAGCTTAGCATGTTTAGTTTGAAGCGTAACATTTTTCTTTACCTTTAAATACGGAGGAATTCTATTATCTGCTTTTTTAGGTGTTTTGTTACAGCTAAATACCAATAACAAAAAATTCAATGCGACTAGAGAAGCTAGAATAATTGCTATTGTTAATATCATATTAGGTTAATTACTTGATTGGTTGTAAGCATGTGCTTACTTCAAATATAAATAAATTTTTGAAATATTAAAACATATAGCTAGAAACAGTTTTAATTTAGTTGATTTATTCTCAGAAATCAAGCGGTATGAAAAGAAAAAAATGAATAATCAATACATTATTTTAAATTTTATGTATTAAATCTAGATAGTCTACTTTTTTAGGAATAATGTTTAAATCGAATAATTGGTTCTGAACATTATTTATAGTGTCTTCAGTCATTACGGTTTGCGACCACTCAGTTAAAGACAACCACTCTTGCACATCTTCTAATTCTTGTTCGTATCTATTGGCTATAGTTTTATCTATACTAGGAATTGATTTAAACTCAGAAGTTGTTTGATTAATGATGTCTAATATAGTTTTTAAAGTATCTCCATCGTTTTCAATAAAGTCTTCACGTACAGCAATAACAAAACAAGGCCAAGGTGTTGGGAAATTTGCAATACGTCTAAATATGCCATCGTCTACAATAGGCTTTGTGGTAAATTTTTCCCACATAAAATAATCTGCTTTACCTTCTGTAAGACCTCTCACAGCGCCATCTAAGTTTTTTATAACTTCAAAATTGAGATCTTTTTCTAAATCCCAATTATTATTTTTGGCATTGATGTAAGCCATAAGATGAGAGCCAGATCCATATCTACTAATAGCCGCTCTTTTACCTTTAATATCTTCTACGGTTTTAAAGCTTGAATCTGCAGCCACATGAATTCCCCAATTTAATGGCGACTCTACAAATGTTTGAACAATTTTTGAAGGATTTCCATCAATAATATCCTTTATAACACCTTCTGTTAAGATCACTGCCATATCAATTTCTCCAGACCTAAGTGCTTTGCACATTGCACCTGTTCCTCCATGATAATCGTGCCATCTTAAATTGATGTCTTGATCTTTGTATTCCCCATTTTTCAATGTTAAGTACCAGGCGAAATTAAAATGTTCTGGTACGCCTCCAATATTTACTTTTTTCATTTTATGCTGAACTAGCTTCTGTGTTTTCTCCACTAAGAAGAAGTTTTTTATATATTAACAATACGCTCTAAAGCATATTTTATCAGTTTTTCTACTGTTTTTTTAGGGTCTTTACTAAAATCACCATTTGCTCTATTTGCTATTATCGCATTTAAAGACAATGCCTCATGACCTAACAATTTTGAAAGTCCATAAATTACAGAAGTCTCCATTTCAAAATTTGTAATTCTAAAATCTTTATAACTAAAGTTATCTAATTTTGAATTAAGACCAGCATCTTGAAGAGGTAAACGTAAAACTCTGCCTTGAGGGCCGTAGAAACCACCAGCTGTTCCGGTCATTCCTTTAAAGATTTTATCGCCCTCAAAATATTTTTCTAGATATTTACTATTATTAATAATAATTGGTCTGGCTTTATTCTTATCCCAATTAGTATGTTTTATAAATTCATCTTCAATCTCAGGATTACTAATACCTTCAATTTGATAAAAGTGTAACATACCATTGATATCTAATGCATGTGTGCTAATTAAAAAAGCATCTACAGGAATATCATTTTGTAAAGATCCTGATGTACCAATTCTAATAATGTTAAGACTCGATAATTCAGTTTTAGGTTTCCTAGTTTTAAGGTCTATATTAACTAAAGCGTCTAATTCATTTAAAACAATATCAATATTATCTGGACCAATACCTGTAGAAATAACAGTAATACGTTTGTCTTGATAATAACCTGTTTGTGTTTTAAATTCGCGCTTTTGTGTACTAAATTCTATGCTATCAAAATGTTTTGTGATTTTCTCAACTCTATCTTGATCACCGACAAAGATTATAGTATCTGAAATATCTTCAGGTTTCAGGTTTAAATGATAAACACTACCATCAGGATTTAATATTAATTCTGAATCTTTAATCGACATTTTTAATTGTTTTAATTAATTTATTTTCTTCAACATTAAACTGATATGCCAATCGATTTACACCACCATAGTCCATGTCATTATTTATTTCTGATGCAAAATTATGTTGTTTTAGTAGAGCTTCATGACCTTTTCTAGTCAATTTAACGCCATCGTCTTCCACTGAATAGAATAGTGCAAGTTTCTCAATTTTCCGTTCTAATTGAAGGTCTCCATATCCATAATAACCTTGATAATTGAGACAATACACAAGTAGGTGATTTAAAGATTTAATATCATTCTCGTTTATAATCTTTAAAATATTTCCTTCTATTGTGCCTAAGCCACTTTTTTGGTCTGGAAAACGTTTTAAATGCGCTTTTAGACAATTGCTCATATATTTAAAGCTAGACTTTGTAACTATGTATGGTTTTAAAATGTTATGGTCTTTACCGCAATATGTTCGCCATAAGGCAATTGCTAAATCTATATCTTCTTGAGTAAGTAAAACCTTATTAGCGTAGTGCGCTTTTAATTGGCCAGAGCTTAATTCAGCTAACCCTTTTAAACTGTTTTCTCCTTTAATTCTTCCGCTACAAATAAGGTATAACGGTTTTTTAATTTCTTTTTGATGCAATAAATTAATAACACCAAGTAAATTTATATGGCAAAATAAATCGTACTCGAACCAAAGATTAATTTCATCATATTGTTCAATATGATCTAACTTTACTAGCTCTTTTTGAAGTTCTTTTTCGTTAACTTCAATATCATAATAAGTTTTTAAAAATTCTCGTCTAAGATCAAAAAACTCTTTAGAATCTATTTTTGGTATGGTTGGTCCTTCACATAGTATTTCTTGCCATGTGAGTATTTCTTCAGTAAAATCGAGTTCTCTCAAGTAGTCTGTAAGTGCGTTACCGTTTGTGATATGCAATGCATTTTTTGTCATATAGATTAGCCTCCAACTCGTTTTACATTAAATCCTTTTTCTTCTAGCATTGCCATAATTTTATCTCTGTAATCACCTTGAATTATGATTTTATCATCTTTAAAACTTCCACCCACACTGAGTTTAGTTTTTAATTCTTTGGCTAATTTTTTAAAATCTTCTGTAGCTCCTGTATAACCTTCTAATATGGTAATAGGTTTGCCTTTTCGTTTTTCGTATTTACAGATTATAGGATCATCTTGTAACCAAAGGTTATCTTTAGAATCTTTAGATTGGTCTGAAGGTTCTGGTGTATGATCTGGAAACAGATTTTTTAATTGGTCTTGTAAATCCATTTTTTAAGTCTTCTGTTTTTAGTCTCAGTCTTCAGTCTCAGTTAATATTATTTGACTACAAACTGAGACTGAATACTACTTCTTTATAAGTCCTAATTCAATTAAACGTTCATTTAAGAATTCACCAGCCGTAATATCTTCAAATTGTTTTGGATTCTCTTCATCAATACAACTTTCTAAAACATCTAATTTCATCTCACTAATTGGATGCATAAAAAATGGCATAGAATATCGAGATGTTCCCCAAAGCTCTCTTGGTGGATTTATGACACGATGTATTGTTGATTTTAATTTATTGTTAGAATGCCTAGATAACATATCACCAACATTTATCATTAATTCATCTGGCTCAGCAATAGCATCAATCCATTCACCATCATGACGTTGCACCTGTAATCCACGTCCTTGAGCTCCCATTAATAAAGTAATTAAATTAATATCACCATGTGCTGCTGCTCTAACAGCATTTTTAGGCTCTTTGGTAATTGGAGGATAGTGTATTGGTCTTAAAATTGAATTACCATTATGAATATAATTATCGAAATAAGTTTCTTCTAAATTCAAATATAAAGCAAGTGCTCTTAATACGTATTTTGCTGTTTTTTCTAGCATTTGGTAAGTTTGTTTACCTACCGTATTAAACTCTGCTAGTTCATTTACTGTAACATTTTCAGGATATTCTTTACGTCGTTCCTCATCATCTTCAACATATTGACCAAAATGCCAAAACTCCTTTAGATCACCTTCTTTTTTACCTTTAGCACTTTCTTTACCAAAAGATACGTAACCACGTTGACCACCAATACCAGGAATTTCATAACTTTCTTTAACCTCAATTGGTAGATTAAAAAAGTTCTTTACTTCGTCATATAAATTATCAACTAAGGTGTCATCTAAAAAATGGCCTTTTAAGGCAACGAAACCTATATCTTCATATGCTTTTCCTATTTCATCTATAAACTTTTGCTTACGTTTTGGATCTTCAGAAATGAAATCCTTTAAATCTACGCTAGGTATTCTATCCATTGGATTAATATTTAAATTTTTGTCAATATACAAAGTTAACAATAATAGTGTAAAATTTTAGGTCGATTTTATTGACAATTTAAAGCCTATTGTGGTTTATTGAATCTATTTTAATTACATTTGATTCATTACTATCAATTACGATTTATGCCAACAATCACTAAAAGTATCATCACCTACGACAAGAGAAATCTCAATACTGAAGCCTTATTAGAACTTTATTATAATATGCTTAAACCGCGTTTAATAGAGGAGAAAATGCTCATTCTATTACGACAAGGAAAAGTGTCTAAATGGTTCTCTGGTATAGGACAAGAAGCAATTTCTGTTGGTGTAACTATGGCTCTAGAACAAGATGAATATATTCTGCCAATGCATAGAAATCTAGGTGTTTTTACAACTAGAAAAATTCCTTTACATCGTTTATTTTGTCAATGGCAAGGTAAAGCTAGTGGTTTTACAAAAGGTAGAGATCGCTCCTTTCATTTTGGAACACAAGACTATAATATTGTTGGAATGATATCGCATTTGGGACCTCAAATGGGAGTAGCAGATGGCATAGCCTTGGCTAATTTGTTGAAGAATAATGGTAAGATTACAGCTGTTTTTACTGGAGAAGGTGGGACGAGTGAAGGCGATTTTCATGAAGCTTTAAATGTAGCGTCTGTTTGGCAATTACCTGTTATATTTTGTATTGAGAATAATGGTTATGGATTGTCTACGCCAACCAACGAGCAATACCATTGCAGAAACTTAGCGGATAGAGGAAAAGGATACGGTATTGAATCGTTTATTTTGGATGGTAATAATGTAATAGAAACATATACTAAAGTTCAAAAATTAGCAGAAAGTATAAGAAAAAGACCAAGGCCAATTTTAATAGAATTTAAAACGTTTAGGAGAAGAGGACATGAAGAGGCTAGTGGTACCAAATATGTTCCTAAGGAGTTAATGGATGCTTGGGAAGCAAAAGATCCTATTGAGAATTTTAGAAGTTTTTTATACAGTAAAAAGATTTTAACACCGTCAATTGATGATGCTTACGTTGCTGAAATTAAAGCAGAAATTGATAGTGCTTTAGAATCTGCAAATGCGGAACCAGCTATTATACCTAATGAGAATACTGAGTTAAATGATGTTTTTAAACATTATGATTATGAAAATTTTAAGCCGAATGATTCTGTCGAAGATTTAAGGTTTATCGATGCTATTTCGCAAGGGTTAAAGCAATCTATGGAGAGACATAATGATCTGGTAATTATGGGTCAGGATATTGCGGAATATGGAGGTGTTTTTAAAATCACAGAAGGCTTTGTTGAAGCTTTTGGAAAAGACCGTGTTAGAAACACACCAATTTGCGAATCTGCAATTGTAGAAACTGCTATGGGTTTATCTATATCAGGTATTAAATCTGTTGTTGAAATGCAATTTGCAGATTTTGTAACTTCTGGTTTTAATCCGGTTGTTAACTATCTAGCAAAATCTTATTATAGATGGCAACAAGAAGCGAACATTGTGCTTAGAATGCCATGTGGTGGAGGTGTTGCGGCAGGTCCTTTTCATTCTCAAACTAATGAAGCTTGGTTTACAAAAACACCTGGATTAAAAGTTGTGTATCCAGCTTTTCCGTATGATGCAAAAGGTTTGTTGGCTACAGCCATTAATGATCCTAATCCTGTATTGTTTTTTGAGCATAAAGCGTTGTACAGAAGTATAAGACAAAATGTGCCAACCGATTATTATACCATTGAATTTGGAAAAGCAGCTATGCTATCATTAGGTAATGCTGTAACCATTATTACTTATGGTGCTGCTGCACATTGGGCGCTAGAAACTTTAGAAAATAATCCAAACATTTCTGCAGATTTAATTGATCTAAGAACTCTACAACCCTTAGATAAGGAAACCATTTTAAACTCAGTAAAAAAGACAGGACGAGCAATTATATTGCAAGAAGATTCTTTGTTTGGCAGTATATCTAGTGATATATCTGCGCTGTTAATGGAAGAATGTTTTCAATATTTAGATGCTCCAGTAAAACGTGTAGCTAGTATGGAAACACCCATACCGTTTATTGGTCAATTAGAAGATCAATATATGGCTAAAGGAAAATTTGAAACGGCTTTATTAGAATTACTAGACTACTAAGCGCACATTAGTATTAGTAGATAAAAAACCAATTTTGGTAGATAAATATTTTAGTTAGGTATAATATATTCTCGATAGACTCCCATGATTCATTATTTTTAGGCCCATATAAAAATATGCTCTTGTATATCATTTTATTCTATTAGATCAAAAAAATAAAATTCTTAAATCCGATTATTGTTAAATTTTAGAATAAAGTTTATAAAATGGTTAAATTTAGCATTTACAAAACACAACCCTTATGAAAATAAAATTACTGTTACCCTTATTATTTGTTTCTATACTAGCTTTTGCTCAGCAAATACCAGATGATATCAAGCCACCAAGTTGGAAACTTAAAAATTTAAGTAGTTTAGAACCTTATAAACTACAATCTTTTGATCTTAAAAAACTTCAGAAAGAAGATAAAATAAACGATGAAAACAAATCAATTCCATGGCGTTTTGGACATCAATTGTATGTTGGTCATAATTTTAATAGTGTTGGTCAATGGACAACATTAGAGAATGGAGATAGAATTTGGAGAATGTCTTATACCTCTGAAAATGCACATTCATTAAACTTTATGTTTGATGTGTTTAACGTCCCAGAAGGAGCAAAGCTTTATGTTTACAATAGCGAGAAAACAGATTTATTAAGACCTTTCTCCCATTATAATAATAACGAAGAAAATGTTCTAGGTACTTGGTTAGTGGAAGGAGACCATGCTGTAATTGAATATTATCAGCCAGCAAATGTTTCAGGTACTGCCTCTATTGTTGTAGGTTCAGTTGTACATGGTTATAGAACTGCGGAATCATACCAAAAATCATTAGGAGATTCAGGTAATTGTAATCAAGATGTTGATTGTGATATTTCACCAGCATCTGATCCGTATCAATTAGATACGAGGAAAGAAGAAGTTAAAAAAGCAGCTGGAATGCTGGTTACAGGTGGATCTGGTTTTTGTTCAGGTACGCTAGTAAATAACACCAATAATGATGGAACACCTTATTTTATGACAGCTAACCACTGTAGTGGTGGAGAAGGTAGTTGGGCATTTAGGTTTAATTGGAGAAGTCCAAATCCGTCTTGTAGTACAACAGCAAGTAGCCCTAATGGAACTTTTGACCAAACGGTTAGTGGTTCTGTTTTAAGAGCAAATAGTTCACAATCTGATATGGAGTTAGTTGAAATAACAGATACAAGTTTTTTTAATAATAACCCAGATGTTGTTTGGGCAGGTTGGAATAACTCAACTTCTGTAACACCTAATGTAAATTTTGGTGTTCATCATCCTAGTGGAGATATTCAAAAAACTTGTAGAGATGATGATGGTGCTACTAGAAATACAATTAGTTTTAATGGTAATGCAAACACTCAAATGTGGTATATCACAGAGTGGGAATTAGGAGTTACTGAGCAAGGTTCTTCGGGATCTGGTTTATTTAATGAAAACGGAGAATTAATTGGTATGCTTTCTGGTGGTGCTGCTGCATGTAATGGCACATCTAACAACGGTCAGTATGATTTTTATGGAAGATTTGGTGTTGCTTGGGATTATGGAACAACCTCTGCTACAAGGTTAAAAGATTGGTTAGATCCATCAAACTCAGGTGTGACATCTATTGGTCAATATCCTGCTTTACAAACCTATGATAATGATGCTACTGTAAGTGCAGGTTCTAATAACAGTGCAGAAATCTGTGGAGAAGACTTTTCACCTGAAATTACATTGACTAATCCTGGAAATTTAAATTTAACGTCTGCTACTGTAGTGTATAACTTAGATTCAGAAACTAGTACAACAATAAATTGGACAGGGAATTTAGCGAGTGGAGCTAGCGTAATTATAGCGACTCCTACATATTCAGATTTAGCTTCTGGTAGTCATTCATTTTCATTAAATGTTTCTAATCCTAATGCAACATCAGATGAAAACACATCTAATGATGCTTCCACTTTTAATTTTGATATTTCACCTTCTTACACGACCTCTACAGTAACGTTTAATATATTAACTGATAATTATGGTTACGAAACTACATGGAGTTTAGAAGATAGCTCAGGTTCAGTAGTGAGTAGTGGGCCAACTTTTAGTTATGCAAATAATTCAACAAATCAAGAAGTAATTACTTTACCAGCACTTAATGCATGTTACACCTTCACTATTTTTGATTCTTATGGTGACGGTATATGCTGTAGTAACTTTACTGGAAATGGCTCTTATTCCTTAGAAGATGAAAATTCAGCGGTAATTCTTTCGGGTGGAGATTTTGCTTCTTCAGAGTCTGTGACCTTTAACGCTAAAGAATTGTTAGGTATTAATGACTTTGATTTAAGTAATGCAATAAAAGTATATCCAAATCCTATTAATGAAATGATAAATATTGAGTTAACTAACTTAAATTCAGAAGTTAAATATTCAATTTTTAATACCTTAGGACAAGAAATAATAAATGGTAATCTAGAATCTAATATTGTAAATCAAGTTAATGTTTCAGCTTATCAAAGTGGTGTATATTTTGTGAAGTTAACTTCAGGAACGAATACAATAACTAAAAAGTTAATTAAGAACTAAAGCTTAGTTCATTAAAATTGAAAAGTCAGTTTCTTTATTTAGAAACTGACTTTTTTTTTGGTTTAATGTTTTATAATGATGTCTTAAGATTAGACTTTTATGGTTTTCAAGTCATCATCTAAACTATTAGATGTATTGACAATTTTTGATAATGCTTTCATAATTTTGATTGATTGATTGATTGATGACTAATAATTATCTGTAACGTCTTTTGCTGTTCCAAGAATAACTTTTTGATTCTGTTGATGTACTAGATAATTGGTTGCTGTTTAAAGTTCTCATAATATTTTGATTTTAATTGGTTATACTAGATAGACGACGGATTTAATAAAATGTTACAGTACTATGCAATACAAAGTAATGTTTTAACAAATTTTAACAATTTTCAGTATCTTTATAATATGAAACGCTATTTTATAATTACCTTTTTTTCATTTGTATTGTGCTATGCGTGCTTGGGGAGAGTGGAGGATCAATGTGAGACAAAGAATATTGAAGTTATAGCGACTGCATATAATTCATTGGCTTATCAAACGAGTTCTAATCCTTCAATTACTGCTTTTGGAGATAGTTTAAAACCTGGTTTAAGATATATTGCTGTTTCAAGAGATTTATTCGATTCTGGCTTAGTGCATAATACAAAGGTAAAGATTCAGGGTTTTGATAGTTTATATACTGTTAAAGATAAAATGAATAAGCGTTGGAGAAAACGAATAGACATTTATATGGGAAATGATGTTGGTAAAGCAAAAAAATGGGGCAAGAAAAAAGTAAGAATCCAATACTGTTTGACAGTAAAGGATTCAATTACTAATTAGATTATTTTACCATAACCTCAGAAACAATAAATGGATACGCCTCTTGTACTAACTTTAATTCAGACTTTGTTAAATCTTCCGGTAATTTATTAAACGTTTGTTGTGCGTAGCGCGCTCTCAATTTGTAATAGGCTTTTGTAATTTCATCTTGTACTGCTACAAAATTATCATATTTAGTTAATGACGCATGACTCAATGAGATCACTGCTTTCTTAGGATGATCAGAAGATTCCGCATCTTTAGAACCTACACAATAATCACATGTACTTAAACCATTATTATCTAAAAAGGCTTCAACTTTTGGTTTAATCTCATGGAGTTTCGCGATAGTGCCATCAATCATTATTTCTTGATTGTCATTTACACCTATGCGCAAAAGGTTTCGTTCTGCAATATCGGCAACACAGTTACCAGTTTCGCAAATTTTAGGTAATTGCCGTAATATTCCCTTGTCGGCAGAAATTGTGGTAGTCACTAAAAAGAAAATTAATAGTAAAAAGGCAATGTCTGCCATAGATCCTGCATTGACCGTTGCAGAATGTCTTCTAAATGATTTCATAATATAAAGATTTAAATGTTAATTCTTTAACATTCACAACAACAGTACCAATCTTGTTAAATCTTGTTAACAATTGACAATAAAAACCCTTACAATGTGCTATTTTTGCGAAATTAAACATTTGCTAAATATAATTTATGTCGTCAGAAATTGAAATAATAAAAAAAAATGCAACTGAGAAAAGTCTTTATGATTACCAGATAAAAGACCTTAATCGCATTTTTGATGTTATGCAAAATGAGTCTACAGATTTTAATCTGCTTTATCAGTTACCAACTGGTGGAGGAAAGACTGTTATTTTTTCTGAAATAGTTAGACGATACGTAGAGCAACATAAAAAAAAGGTCGTAATCCTAACCCATAGAATTGAGTTGTGCAAGCAAACATCTAATGTATTATCTGGTTTTAATGTAGATAACAAAGTTATAAATAGTAAAGTTAAAACACTACCAGATCAGGACGAGTATCAGTGTTTTGTTGCCATGGTTGAAACCTTAAATAACCGATTGTCTGAAAATGATTTTGAATTAAAAAATATAGGTTTAGTAATTATTGATGAAGCCCACTATAATTCATTTAGAAAACTATTTAAATTCTTTGAAAATTGCTTTATTCTTGGTGTTACGGCTACGCCTTTAAGTAGTAATATAAAACTACCGATGAAGGATAATTATCAAAAGCTAATTGTTGGTGATGATATCTCTACATTGATTAAAAACGGATTTTTGGCCAATGCTGAAGTTTATAGTTATGATGTTGGACTTACGACGTTAAAAATTGGTATAAATGGTGATTATACTGTAAAATCTTCGGAAGCGCTTTACACCAATAGTTTAATGCAAACCAAACTGTTATCTGCTTATGAGGAAATGGCAAAGGGTAAAAAAACTTTAATATTTAATAACGGAATTTATACCTCTAAAGAAGTTTATTACACATTTAAAAAGGCTGGTTACAACGTACAACACCTAGATAATACAGCAAGTAAGCAAGAACGAAAAGAAATTTTAAAATGGTTTAAGCATACACCTGATGCTGTTTTATCTTCGGTAAGTATATTAACGACAGGGTTTGATGAACCATCAGTGGAATCAATAATTCTAAATAGAGCTACGAGATCATTAACCTTGTATTTTCAAATGATAGGAAGAGGAAGTAGAATTTATAAAGACCGAAAGACGTTTCAAGTTATCGACTTAGGAAATAATGAAGCACGTTTTGGCCCTTGGAACCAACCAGTTGATTGGCAACATATTTTTAAATTTCCCGATCTTTATCTTGAAAATATTGTTGATGATGAATTATTAGAGCGCGATTTTGTATATACCATGCCAGACGTGTTAAAAGTTAAGTTCAAGAAATCATTTACATTAAATTTTGATGTAAAAGCAGAATATAAAGATGTCGTAAATTCAGGCAAAAAATCATTTACAGTTATAGAGCGTTCTATTGCTCAACATTCTCAGATTTGTATAGATAACAGTGAAGATGTTTATGATGCTAGAGAGTTAATAAAAGATCTTCAAGATGAAATCGCATTTAGGGTAAAACAATATTGTTATTGTATTATGAATAGTACTCAAAATTATAAAGATTGGCTTTTTGAAGAATATAATAGACGTCTCAGAATTAGTTTTAATGGGAAGTTTTAACTTTTTTTTGTTATTATTTCTATTATTATATACTTAATTTGAATATATTGTTAGTCAGGTATGGTTTTTGATTAATATCAAACAGTAAATAAAAATCAATTTTTTCATTGTGAAAATCTTTAAAGTCTTATTCGTTTTATGCAGTTTACTTTTCAGTACTGTGGTTTTTGGTCAGATAAAAGACAAAAAAAATAAAACGATTCATATACCAGCAGTAGAATCTAAAAAAGATAAGGATTCAACATTGATTAAAGTTAACGTAGCTCCGAAACTTAAGAAGGAAGAGGAGGAAAAAAAGAACGACGGGAAAACAAAAGACGAGCAGGAAAAATTTGTTATAAGAGAGTCTGAAAAACCTTTTTCAATGATTGAAAATGATGGGTTAAAAAGTCCAAGTGAGATTTATGAAAAACGTTGGAACAAGGAAGCTGTAAAAGGCGGTATCATAAGAGAAATGTCAGATCAGTTTTTAGGAGAACACAATGTTGATACTAAATTTGTAAATATTGTTTGTAGAGATCACCAATATCCAGATGGAGATCGGGTTCAGATTTTAATTAATGGTGCAGTTATTAAGAACAATTTACTATTAACAAGCAGTTATAGACGGGTTGAAGTAGATTTATTAGATGGTAAAAACACAGTGGATATTGTCGCTTTAAATCAAGGTGATTCTGGTCCTAACACTGCAGAATTTGTGGTATATGATGATAAGGGTAATGTAATTTCTTCAAAAGAATGGAACCTCTTAACTGGCGTAAAAGCGACAATCATTTTTAATAATGAAAAAATGATTATTACCAATAAACAAGCAGAAGAAAAAGAGGAAGAGGAGAAGGACACAGCTTCTAATAATTAGCCTTTATTTCTAAAATTTCTGAAGGTTGCATTTTTCCTAATTTGTACTTACCAATCTTGACTCTTACTAATCTTAATGTCGGTAAACCTACTTTAGCTGTCATTTTGCGTACTTGTCTAAATTTTCCTTCGGTAAGCGTAATAGATAACCATGTTGTAATTCCATGCCGCTCGTCTCTTACAAAGCGATCAAAAATATGAGAAGTGTCATTTAAAATATGGGCTTTACAAGGTTTTGTTTTATAAGGTTTTCCATCTACTGAAATTTCAATACCATTTTTAAGTTCTTCAATAATATCTGCAGTGATAATACCATCTACCATAACATGATACTCCTTTTCAATATTAGTGCTAGTAATGTAATTGCTAAATTTTCCATCGGTAGTTAAAAGCAATAAACCTTCAGATTTTTCGTCTAAACGACCTACAGCCATAAGGTTTGCAGGTAAGTTAAATATATCACTGAGCAGTTTTTTCGATTTTCGTTTGTTTTGATAATTAACGAACTGGCTGAGATAACCGTATGGTTTATAAATTTTATAATGGACTTCTTTATTCATTGTTTACCAAAACGTTATAAAGCATTTTTCAATTGTTGATTCATTATGTTTAAGCCAAATCATTGGTGATTTATTTATCTCAATAAACTTTTTTATGTCTGCAACAGCTTCCACATAAGTTATCCATTCAACCTCATTATGAGGAATAATAAGCCAATCTAACTTACTTGGAATATAAAATTCTAATTCATTAAAAGTAGATATGTCTTTAAATGAGCAATAAAAGCCCATAATACAATCTTTATTTAATAACTCTAAATTTAACTCTCGATTATTATATGGTAAAAATAACTGCGCTTTAAAGCATAACTGCTGTTCAAATTCTTCAATATCAATATTAATCTTTTTTAGCTGAAATTTGGTTTCATTTTTATAAAGTAAAGGAAACTGCTTTGATTTTAATTTTTCTAATTTGTATACTAATGAATCATTTCTATTCGGGCCAATCCAGTAGGAGAGAGGATTGTTATATGTTTTTGAATTATCGTATAAATAGAATTTGTAGACAATCTCTAGATGAATTGATTTATTTTCTCTAATAAATAAAGCGTCAATTTCTCCAATAGTTTGTTTTCCTTTTTGAATTTGAAGGTTTTCTGTAAGCCAATTAACATTGGGTAATTGCTTTAATTGATAAAACACAAATTCTTCAACCAGTTTACCCAAACGTTGATTTGTAAAATTGATATTTTTAGCAAGATTATCTTCAACAGTATTTAATTCTATAGATTTAAATAACTCAAAACCGTTATCGAAAAAGAGTGAAGGTGTGCGATTATAACCTTTATATTGAAGAAAAGTTTTTTTACCCATTGAGCAATAAAAGTAGGAATTAATATTAAAACAAAAACGCAAAATCATTAATTGATTATGCGTTTTTCTAATTCCTTATCTTATTACTAATTTTTGTATTCGTTTTGAACCAGAATCTGAATTTAACTCTAAAATGTAAATACCTGTAGTTAAATTATTAACACCAATACTCTGTTCAGATGATCTTGAATTTAAATTACCATTTAAAATTAACCTTCCATGTAAATCATATAGATTATAACTAGTATCGGTATCTAATTGCCCTAAAATATCAATTGTATTGTTAGATGTATTAGTTATTATTTTTAATTCATTTATTAAAGATTGATTAATGCCAAGTGCCTGTGATTCAGTCCTTAAATAAAAACGTCCTGGTCCCGAAATATCAGTTTCCGCAATGAAGACATAATCACTAGTATTTAATAACGTAAATGTATTATTAGCTGTGTCTTCTAAATAAATATCAATACTATCTGGTAAATCAGTTTGTAGAATACTAATTGTAACCTCTTGTCCTTGAGAAGCACTTACACCTAAAGAAATAGAAATATCATTCATTGCTGTTTCACTTAGTGCTTGAATACCAAATGGTATTCCAGAATTATTTTCAACTAAATAAGAATAGATAGAAAAGTTTGGAGGTGTACTGCTGTATAAAGCAGCATCATAACCTGGATCTAAACTAGACGTAGCATTACTATTAAAGTAAAAATCTGTACTATAGCTTAAATCAGCTGCACTAGAGTTAAGTCTAATATATCCATAATGAGCATTTGTTCCTCTACCTGCAATAAAATCATCAGTTGAACCACTTGTACGCATTTCAGGAGTAAATGAAATGGTTCCTCCTCCTGATTTACTTTTCACAAAAAAGGCTTGTCCTGGCGCAATTAATTGACCAGTAGTTAAATTATTTAAAACTGTCCATCCGTTATGCGCGCTACCGTCATAACCATATATAGCTTGGTAAGAACCAACATCTAATTGAGTTTTATTTAGATTGAAAAATGTATCAAAATCTATATATGAAGGATAAGGGTTTCCAATTAAATTCCAATCGCTAGCACCACCAGAATTAATAATAACATCGACGTTTCCTGTTTGTACAATACCTTCAAATGTATACGTATCTCCATTAGTTGACCCTGTTCTGTAGCCAATTGCTGGATCTAAAGTGCTACTATCATCAGATGGCGAATAATTAATATAAGCATCTGTAGTTGTACTAAAAGGACCAAATAAAAAGGCTAAATTACCTCCTATATTTCCTGATAGAATATTTGAATTAGCAGCTCTAAAATCTCCAAAAGATTGGCCTGTTACAGGTGCGCTTATAAGATCATTGGCATTAGTACTAGTACCTGTTCCGGCCGCATTATTCACATGACGCTTATATTGAACATTACCAGTAGAAGTACCTTCAACAATTAAATTTGAATACTTTGTTGAAATAGATTCTAAGATTAAATCTCCATTGTTTATTAAGTCTCCTTTAACCGTTAAACTAGCACCTTCTTCTATAATAATACTTGCACCACTTAAAATTTCTAAGTCGTTAATTACAACATTTTCATCTACCGAAATAGTATACGTACCATCCGCTATAATTGTGTTTGTTGTTTCTGAATTAGAATCTGGTCCATCTGTATTAATCCATGACCCATTACAGTATAAGATTGAATTAGCAGGAAGACTTACACCGCAACTGTTACCAGGTGATAAATATTGAATTAGTGTTGCCTTAGGTGTTGTAGCACTATCATTGTTATTATTTGCAACACCACCTCTAGCTCTTAAATGTATGCTTACTAAGCTATTGGAGCCATCACTATAGACTTGAACACGTAACGCATCTGCTTCAATTGGATCAAAATTTGGTCCTCCCCATTCATAAATACCATCATCAATCCAACCACCTTGACCTTGATCTAGAATGGTCCATACTCCATCTTTTCTGTGACTAATTATCCACATAGAATCTGATTGATCTTGATTAGCATAAGAGCCTCCAAATGTAATATAATTCATATATTTTACATTAGGCCAGTTAACTTGCCATTTAAAACCATCATCAACTCCGGGAAGTCCAAGGTTTTCATTATAATTAACACCATATTCGTTATATGCTGTTACAGTTCTATAATCATCAATTACAGGATCGTATAGTATATCAGTTGGTACTCCACGTCCATTACTTATTGATCCATATACCGTAGCTTCTGATAGTAAGGCTAGGTTAGAATTATCATCGGGTACATTGTCAGGTATGCCATTTAAACTGCACTTGCTTGGAGCTTCAAAACCTCTTTCTTTATTGTAAGTACAAGCTTCATCTGTAAAATAGGCATTTATATCTACATCAATTCCATCCGCTGTTAATCCTATAAGCGTTACCGTCTGAGGACTTGAACCTATAGCAAATGTTTGACCATTTACTACCAAAGAGCCAGTACTTGGAGCAACATTATAATTAACTATTAAATCTTGAGAATATGTATCATTATTACTATCACATGTTGGCATTCCGCTAGGTGAAACGTCAAGAATAGGGCAGTTAGAATTATAATATACTATTAATTTTGGATGATCATTTACTGATCCATTTCTTGATTCAGCTACACGTTTTCCTGACCCGGAAATAACAAATGTTACCGAATTTCCCATTTGCCAGCCTGGTTGAGTTATGATCTCAGTTATAATGGATTGTAAATATGGAGAACGCTGTTTATAACTTTTTTCACTAATATTATCCCAAGTCTCTACATTATTCCAAGTCTCAGAATTGCTAGTTAGTGATCTTGAAGAAATATTATTTGTGGCTGTAGTAAAGCCGCTACTATCATCGGTTAATTCTCCATGAAATGTTAAATTGGTAACGTCAGTGCTAATCTCATCAGTTTGAAATTGAATATAAGCACGATGAATTGTTGCACCTTTAGGTACATTAAAATCTTTATATCGCAATCCTATAATTTGATCTGAACCACCGTCACTTACCAATTCTAAATCTGTACTAATAATATCTACAGCTCCTGTAGAAATAAATTCTTCTGCATCATCAGCTTTATTTACAATACTGTAAGTTTCATTAGTTGTAGTTGCCTGATCCACTCCAATACAGTTACAGTTACCATCTTCTTCATCATAAATAGTGGTAGGATCATTATCATCACAAACAACACCTCGAGGCGGACAACTAATATCTGGAGAATTAGATATGGTTACTACATCTCCTGTTGGAGGGTTAAAAACATTTAAATTTGCCGGTAATGTAAATGGATCCGTATTAGACACTGAGCCGACTGTACTTGGATTATCAACTTCAATCGTTCTTAATTCAATTTTAAATTCGTCAACGAATATGAGTTTAAATTGATTGAAACTACCAGAATTTCTAGTCCATGTTTTATCATCATCATTATCACGTATCGGTGCTCCCCAACATCCTTCTCCAGTATAAACGGTACCGTTTACTTGTTCCACTACAAAACCTTCATCATTGCCAGAATCTGCAGACGGAACTACTGGCCATGTGGTCTTTGCCATATGAGAATCACAATCTACTACTAAACGTACACCTTCATCATAAAATAATTGTGCCCAAGCATCGTATAAATAATTGTTTTCTGCCTTATTATCGGTATGAGGTCGCATCGGTTTATGATATTGCGCCATTTTCCATTTTAAACTAGTAGAGGCTGTACTTAAGTCATTCTCTAGCCAAGTTTTTTGATTTCCTAAAACAGAAATTTCTGAATTAAGTGTATACGCTTTAATAAGATCGTTACCAAAAGTTACTGAATAATAAGAATCTGCATTTGGTGTATCAAATAATTTATAAATTGTTTCAGAATCAGATTCGTGATTTCCTCTAGCTGGTACAATCGGAAACATACGTCCATCACTTGCAATAGTTAATTGCCAATCATCAAACCAGTTTTGCCATTGACCAGAACTGTTAGAGTCTGTCATATCACCACCAAAGAATACAGCATGAGGCTTTAATTTACTAACAAGTGTATTGGCATCTTGTCTTGGTGTTCTATTGTTTCTTGAATCACCACCCGCAATAAATGACAATCGACTTAAATCATTTGGAGCTGTTCTAAACCAAAAGCGTTGACTTGTACCGTCACTATCATTAATAACAAAATAATAATTAGTGTTTGCAGTTAAACCGGTTAAACGTACAAAACGATTATCCATACCTTTAAAAGATACAGTTCTATCTACAGCTTTAGAATTTGCATACAGTAAATGGTTTGTTCCATGATCTACTGTATCATAGTGTACTATCGGTGAAGTACCTGAAATTTGATTCCACCCAATAGTAATAGTCGTAGAAGGATCATCCATAATCATTATACGATATTTATCATTGTTTGCAAAACCTAAGGAAATACTCAGCAAGAGTATTAAGCAAGTTAAAAGTAAATTATTTTTCATGCTATGCGAATTTTAGGGGTTGTGATAGTCCTTTTATTTTCTAACAAAAGAACTATTAAGGGAAGTATTCCATGTGCCAATCTATATATTGTTAAATAGCTTGAACCATGTAATGTTTGTGAAACAAAATTTATATTAAAACCAGAAGCTAATCTGGCGAATGCTGTAGCAAAACCCCAAATAATCATATACCAAAGTGCATACTTTGATACTTTTGGAACAAATGCTAACACTGCACATAAAACGTCTAAAAACCCTACTACAAATAAAAATTGTGAGGCTTGTGTTTCATTAGTGCCAAGAATCATAATAGTCATATCAATGAAATGGCCAGGACGATAAGGAAAGCCCATTGCTAGCATGCCATGAGGAATGAATGTTAGCGCTATCGCTATTTTTAGACCTCGAATTAAGTTTTTATTATTAGGATTCACGTTAATGTTTTTCCATAATAAAAATGGAGCTGTTAATTGAATACTCATTTCAAACAGTTGAAGAATATCATAATTTTTATCCTTAACCATGCAAATACCCAGAATAAATAATAATATTAATCCCAAGCCCATTACAAAACGCTTTATTTTAATCCATTTTATTTGATTCCAAAACAAACTGAATATAGCTGCGAGAAAGAAAACAATACTGTTGAATCTTGTAAACCCGTCAATCCAACTGTTTACTATTGAACTCGTCGCATAATCAAACCACTTGTAATTAAAAACACCTTCTACAATAGGCGTTAGTAAACTTTCATCCCATAAAAATGCGCGATAAGGACCACCAAAAAAATACAATTGATATGCTCTACCTAAAAAAACGGTAAATGCACAAATCTTTATAAGCGATATTAATTTTATCTTATTCATTTAGAGCGCTTAAAATTAACTATTCTGATAGTAATAGAATTTAATAATCGATTAATAGACTAAATATCCTTTAAACTGAATAGGTATACGACTTTAAGCATTATTTTTAGGTGTAATTTTAGGGTAATATTGTAATTTTCGTACAATATATTTGAGACACAAAAAATTACTAAGTCACATTTAGATATACGAATTTTAATAATATTTGTTGAAATGCTTATATATACGATAAAAGTGATACTGTGGTTTTGTAGTGTTTACACAAATGAGGTCTTGGAATTAATGTAAATTCTCATTAATGAGAATAAATCAGTTAGGAGAACTATAGTTTTAAAAAAAAAATGACACACAATTTAAAATGCTTCATTATAGGTAGATATGAAATAT
>NZ_JBJKOD010000011.1:0-117392 GCF_045765065.1 Winogradskyella sp. 4-2091 | reverse complement strand
ATTAATGTATTGTAAATACCTTATTTAGCTTTTTATTTTTGTAAAAAAATCCGATAAAGTGTTAAAGTTTAATATAGTATAATCCAAAGGTGTTTTGTAATCGTATATAATTAAACAAAAATTTTGACTTTTATTCTGTATGTTTTCCCCTACTTAAACATGCGTTTGATCGAAAAAAATAACAATTAACTGCGCTTTGTCGAATAATTTAGCGTTTAAACCTTGAAAAACATTTTTATTTTATAGCTTGCAATACTTACTTATGTTAATTAAAAATGTTCCCTAAAAATTTATGAGAGCTCCTAAAATTATCCTGAACTACATCGGTTATATACCAATATTAATATTATTCTTTATTTTTTCTAGTTTAAATGCTCAGCAATTAGCGTTTCCTACCGCTAAAGGTGCTGGTGCATATTCCACTGGTGGACGTGGTGGCCAAGTTATACATGTTACAACTTTAGATTGGGATGCACCAGGAGGTTTACGTGAAGCGATTCAAACACCTGGACCTCGAATAATTGTTTTTGATGTAAGTGGAGAAATAGATGCAACAAGTCAAGGGGCTTATACACCAATAATTACAGGGCCAGAGTATGATAATATTACAATAGCTGGTCAATCAGCTCCGGCAGGTGGAATTACTCTTATTACAACAGAATTTATGTTTACTAACGTAAGTAATGTAATCATTCGTTATATACGTTTCAGAGGAGGTATAAATAGTTATCAAGATGCAGTTTGGCTTACAGGTGGTAATAATATTATAATCGACCATTGTACTTTTAGTCATGGAGGAGATGAATCTGGAAGTTTAGCATCAAGTTCAAGACCTATGTCAGATATGACTATGCAGCACTGTTTTTTCCAAGATAGTAAAACGGGTAGTATTTTGGGTACAGATAATCTTATAGGTGATTTTACTTTTGTTAATAATGTATTCAGTAATATATCCCATAGATTTCCAAATCCAAAAGGAGATGGACAATATGATATAATTAATAATCTTGTATATAACTGGAAATATAGACTAATTAGAGTATCAGGTGAAGGAACTTACAATGTTATAAATAACTACTACAAAACATCAGTAAACGGAATTAGAAAACCAGGATGGTTTGGAGATGGCTATATTGGTACATGGTTACAAAAAGTTCAAACGCAAGCCTCGGATAATCCGCTCATATATTCAGCAGGTAGTATAGTTACTGGCCAACGAGAAACTCCTCAAACAGATGATAGTGATATGTGGACTGTTTTTGCAGGATCTCATTTAACGGAAAACACTCAAGTGCCAAGCCAATATTTTACTTCAGTTGCCTTCCCAATCGTGGGTCATAGTTATCCAATAAAAACGGCACATCAACTTTATGAAGATATACTGTTGGATGTTGGTGCAGACAAAACACTGAATGCAAACGGAACTATTTACCCTTACAATGATGATAAAGATGCTCAAGATATCTTAATGATTCAAAATGATACATATGCTGGTAGTTATTATGATGCGAAAGCATTAATTCCTTACCCTGTCGTTCCAGAAAATACAAGACCAGCGAGTTTTGATACAAATAATGATGGGATGCCAGATGTTTGGAAAGCATCTAGAGGATATGCTGCAGATGATGATATTTCTAGCCTAGTTTGGCCAAGTGGATATGTTGGTATAGAGGAATATTTGAATGAAATAGATCTCAATGGTGTCGAAATTATTGATGTCACAGGTGTAGAAGTAACACCAGAGACAGCAACGATTAATATACCTGATACAGCAAGCTTATCTGCAACTTTTTTGCCTTCAGACGCTACTAATCAAAATGGAACATGGAGTAGTAGTGATGAATCTATTGCAACTGTTAGTCAAAGTGGAATAGTATCACCAGTTTCTGAAGGAGAGGTAACTATAACTTTTACTACAAGTGATGGCGATTTTACTGATGATGCAATTATAACAGTTACAAATGTTGTAATTCCATTAGAATCTGTTATAGTAACACCTGAAACTTCGAATATTGAATTAGGAAATAACTTGCAATTAACAACAGAATTTTTTCCATCTAACACATCTGATATTTCTGGAATATGGAGTAGTAGTGACGACACTATTGCTACAGTTGATGAAGATGGAAACGTTACAGCATTAATGGTTGGAGAAGTAACTATTACGTTTACTGCTAATGATGGCGGATTTTCAGATAGCTCATCAATCACTGTTGTTGATGATTTTTTTGGAACATATCCCTTATACAATGCAGATACAGATGTAATTATACATGATATTATTGGAGATACTGATATTAATTTAGAAGATGAAAGTGAATATATCAACTTTAGATGTATACCAGAAGGTGGTGATGATACCTCTGCAGTAGAAAGTGTTGGTGTTACGTGGACAGGACCATCAAGTGGTAACTGGATAGAAAGTGATCCTATTTATGCAGGATTACCAAACGGACACGTTGGTTTAAATTTTGAACCATATTTAGTTGAAGAAGGAACTTATGATTTTGTAATAACCTATTACAGTGGGAATGGTGGAACAGGCAGTGTTGTGGCTGTTGATAATTTTGCATTAACGTTTTTTTTTGATTCACTCTCTTCGGCTACTGCAGGAGAAGATTTTGATATTTGTATTGGTGAAACAACTACGTTAACTGCATCTGGTGGATTAAATTATTTATGGGATAATGGAGAGATAACGCCATCAATCGATGTAACACCAACAGAAACAACAACTTATTTAGTTACAATTTCAGATGATCAAGGTAATTCTGTTGATGCAAGCGTTACAGTAAACGTTAATGAATTACCAGTTGCAAATGCTGGAGAAGATCAGACGATATGTGAAGGTTCTACTATTTTCTTAACAGCTTCAGGAGGAACTTCTTATTTGTGGAGTAATGGAGAAACAACAGAATCTATAGAAGTTAGTCCTACTGTAGAAACTACATATTCAGTAGAAGTTAGTTCTAATAATTGTACAAGTACAGACGACGTAACAATTTTTGTAAATGAAGCACCTGATTTAATAATTTCAGAAGATATAGTAATTGTTGAAGGTGAATCTACTTTATTAACAGTGAGTGGTAGTGATAATTATCAATGGAGCACAGGGGAAATTACGGATTCTATTACAGTTAGTCCAATTTCTACAGAAGTTTACAGTGTGAGTTCTGTTGGAGTTAATGGCTGTACGAGCTCTGTTAACGTAACAGTAACGGTAATACCAGAAGTTGTAGCATATGCAGGTGAAGACGTAACGGTTTGTAGTGGAGAATCTGTTACATTAAATGCTGCAGGTGGTTCTACATATACTTGGGATAATGGAGAAGAAGGTTCTGAAATTATCGTTAATCCTACATTAACAACGACATATACGGTTACTGCAGAAGATGACTATGGTTACACAAGTACAGATAGTGTTACTATCAATGTTATAGAGTTACCAAATATTACTATTGGTAATGATATATTTATAATGATTGGTAATTCAGCAACACTTACAGCAAGTGGTGGTGTTGAATATTTATGGAATACTACAGAAATAACTCCAGAAATTACCGTAACTCCAGATGTTACTACAACATATTCTGTTGTAGGAACTTCAGAATATGGATGTGAAAATTTTTCAGAAATTACAGTTAATGTTGTAGAGTTACTTGAAGCTAACGCAGGAGAAGACACTTCAATATGTATAGGAGATAGCATCACATTAAATGCTTCTGGAGGAACTGGTTATGTATGGAATACAGGAGATGAAGGTGCGTTTCCAACATTTACACCTACTGAAGATACTACTTACACTGTAACCGTTACAGATGACTATGGAAATTCTGATACTGACGATGTAACTATCATTGTAAACCCTATACCAACGGCTGATGCTGGTGAAGATCAAATAATATGTAATGGTGAATCTGTAACACTAACAGCTACTGGGATTGAAGGAAATATATTTTTATGGAATACAGGAGAAACTACAGAATCGATTACTGTAAACCCAAATGAAAACACAATTTATACAGTAGAAGTTTCTAATGGCACATGTTCTCATTCAGATGATGTAGAAGTAACTGTTTTACCAACTCCGGAAATTGTATTAACTGAAGATTTAGTTATTATTATCGGCGAATCTACTACTCTTGAAGTTTCTGGAGGAGATTCGTATTTATGGAATACTGGTGACAACACTACGTCTATTACGGTAACACCAACAGAAACAACTACTTATTCTGTTACTGGTTATCTATTAAATGGATGTGAAGCTACATCCGAAGTTACAATAACGGTAATACCTCAGATAGTTGCAGATGCTGGTTTTGATTTATCAATATGTGCAGGAGAAACCGTGACACTTACGGCTTCAGGTGGAACTACTTATCAATGGAGTAATGGGGAAATTGGTGCATCAATTACAGTTAACCCAATTGAAGATACTACATATACTGTTACAGCTACAGATGATTACGGAAATTCAGATTCAGATGACATCACAGTAACTGTAAATGAACTACCAAGTATAAATGTTGGTGATGATGTACTTATTAATGAAGGAGAAAGTACAACCTTGGTTGCCAATGGTGCAGATACATACTTATGGAATACAGGGGAAAATACAAATGAAATAATTGTAACACCCGCTGTAACTACTACGTATTCAGTAACGGGTTATTCCATAGAAGGATGTGAAATTACGGAACAAATTGTTGTGACAGTAATTCCTGAAGTAATAGCTGATGCAGGAATGGATGTAGAAATTTGTTATGGAGAATTTGTGACTTTAAATGCAACTGGAGGAACTAATTACTCTTGGAATACAGGACAAAATAATGCTTCCATAATATTAAACCCAGAAGTGACAACAACCTATACTGTTGAGGTAAGTGATAATTATGGTAATTCTGATACTGATAGTGTTACCGTAATCGTTAATGATTTACCTACAATTAATTTAATTGATGAAATTACAATTCTTGAAGGTGAAAGTGCTGATATCGTTGTTAGTGGAGCGGATTCATATTTATGGAGTACAGGAGAAACCTCGGATATGATTTCAGTATCTCCTATAGAATCAACCACATATAGTGTAACTGGTTACTCAGAAAACGGATGTCAAATTACCGAGGAAGTTATAGTTGTTGTTGCGTCAATTGTTATTGCAGATGCAGGGTCTAATGTTGCAATTTGTAATGGTGAAAGTGTAACTCTTACTGCCTCAGGAAGTTTATATTACTTATGGAGCACAGGAGAAACTAGTGCTTCAATTACGGTTAATCCAACACAAACAACATCATATTCTGTAGTTGTTTCTGATGAATATGGAAATATGGACACAGATAGTGTTATTGTTACCGTACCCGATATGACTACAGTAACACTTAGTGAAGATGTATCTATTTATACTGGTGAAAGTACTACTTTAGTTGTAAATGGAGCAGATCAGTATGTTTGGAGTACTGGTCAAACTTCTAACGTAATAGAAGTTAGCCCTGGACAAACAACTACGTATTCTGTAACAGGTTATTCATCTAATGGTTGTGCAAGTGAAGAATTACAAGTTACCGTTACTGTTATACCTCAGATTGATGCTAATGCTGGTAATGATGTATCAATTTGTATTGGAGAAAGTGTTGTAATTACAGCAACTGGAGGAGATAACTATGTATGGAATACAGGAGCAACTGGTGCTTCTCAATCATTTTCGCCAACAGAAACGACAGTTTATACTGTAACTGTTTCAGATAATTTTGGAAATTCGGATACGGACAGTGTTACTGTAACTGTAAACGAGTTACCTACTTTAACTATATCTGAAGATGTAGAAATTATTGAAGGTGACAGCACAACTCTATTTGTAACTGGTGCGGAAACATACATTTGGAGTACTGGTGAATCGACAGAGACAATTACTGTCAGTCCTACGCAAACAACGACTTATTTTGCTATAGGTTATACAGCAGAAGGCTGTCAAAGTCAAGCGGTAGTTACTGTAATCGTTATACCCGAAATAATTGCTGATGCAGGTAATGATGTTTCAATATGTATTGGTGAAAGTGTAACCTTGAATGCTTCTGGCGGAATAAGCTACTTATGGAATACTGGCAACACTGATGCATCAATTACGGTTACACCAAATGAAACAACAAGTTATACGGTTACTGTTTATGATGAATTTGGAAACTCTGATACGGATAGTGTTGTAATTACGGTTAATGATATACCAGAAATTAGTGTAAGCGAAAATATATATATAATTGAAGGAGAGAGTGCGACTTTGAGTGTAAGTGGAGCTGTAACTTATCTATGGAACACTGGAGATACAACAAGTTCTCTTACCGTTAACCCGACCCAAACCACAACCTACACTGTAGTTGGATCTTCAAACTCATGTGATAGTCAGCCACAAGAAATTACAGTAACAGTTGAACCGTTATTTATTGCTTCTGCGGGTACTGATGAATACATATGTGATAACTTAAGCTATGAAGTAGTATTAACAGCTAACCAAGGAGATAGTTATTCATGGAGTACTGGTGAAACATCGCAATCAATCATCGTTTCTCCTATATCCACAACAACGTATAATGTTATTGTTACTCAAGGGGAACAACAAGATTCAGATTCGGTTACTGTCTACGTAGATCCTAGTCCAGAAGTTGTTATTTCTAACGGTGACAATGTCGATATTTTAAATGGTGATTTTATTACCCTTTCAGCTTCAGGAGCTAATAGTTATGAGTGGAATAATGGTGCCACACAGCCAAACATTGCAGTAAGTCCTACTATTACAACTACATATGAAGTACGAGGTTATGTAGGTGATTGTTACGATGAAAAACAAGTAACAGTTAATGTACTTAACCCGGTAATAGCAGATGCTGGTGATGATATGTTTATTTGTGTTAACGATGTTGTAACCTTAACAGCAACAGGTGGAGATGACTACGTTTGGAATACGGGAGAGACAACTCAATCTATTGAAGTATCTCCATCAGAAACTACAGATTATATAGTTACGGTATTTAATGCATTAGATTTTGATGAAGCAACGGTTAGAGTTGAAGTAGATTTAACTTGTACTACGGAATCAGATAATCCAATCGATAGTGAAAATGTAGAATTGGTTGTTTATCCTAATCCAGCTTTTAACGAAGTTAATGTGAAACTTTCAGGTGGATTAGAAGTGTCTAATATTCAATTCTTTGATATTACCGGTAAATTAGTTCATACGGCTCAAATTTTTAATGAAGAAATGAATCCTTCAACAACAACGACTATTGATATTAGATCATTCCAAGCTGGAGTATACTTTGTAAAGTTCGTAGATGAACGAAATAACGTAACAAAAAAGTTACTCGTAGAATAGATTATTTTACTATTAAATAATAATTACAATTGACCTGAAACTTATTTGATCTATGTCTAAAGATTTTTTATTAACTAATAAAATCTATTGGTAGTAATTTGAGTGTTGAAAATTAAAATTGACTGAATCTCAATAGAACTTATAATTCAGAGATTGCATAATAAGTTAGTTTGCTATATCAATGCCTTATTATTTTACCGTTAAATTAATTTAGTAGGAATAATACAAAATTTTAGGAACCACCGATTAGCTCTCTTCCTATTTTAAGTTTCATCAACAAACTTCCTAAGATTAATGAAATTGTCATAGAACTCACAAATGCCAATGAAATAGCTAGTATAATTGGTAGATTTTGCACAAAGAGGAATGTGAAAAATATTTTTAATAATGGTTCGTGAATGAGGTATAAATAGTAACTATTGTGATTTATAAATGAAATTGTTGGTTTAATTTTTTGTACTAAGTTATCATGTTTTGTTATGATCACATTTAAAAACCCATATATAAAAAATAAAGACAAAATACTTAAAACTAGTAGTACTTGATTTATGGAAAATTGAATATACTTATTGTCAAAGAATTTTATTGAACAAAAGTAAATTACAAATAACACCAAATGTGTTAAAAATATACATAACACTTTTCCCTTCAAAAAACTTAATATAACTGTTGAATTTTTGTTGAATAGATTGCCTAATTGAAAAAAGATAAAATACCTAGCCACTAGACCTAAAGGCTGTAAATGAAAATAATTAAGCGGTAGTACAATAAGATATAAGAAAACACCGAGAATGATGCTAAAAACATAATGCTTACATAAGTACGTTTCAAATTTATAATATAACAGAAACATTACGAACATCATTAAAAGAAACCACAGGTGTCCGGCTCCAACCCATAGATGTGACAAGAATGATAATACCGAATTATAATCTAAAAATACCCAAATGTAAAATGGAGCAAGAATTAAATAAGGTACAATTAATCTCCTAGATTTTTTTTCAAATAAAATTTTAAAACTGGAATACTTGTTGTAATTATTTCGTAAAAAGAAATAAATATAACCTGAAATAAATACAAATAGAGGCATAGAAATAGTAGATGTATATCTACCAATGAAATCTGCAATAATATTGTATTCATAATATTTACTTACATCCCAACTATTTCGAAAAGGAGAAAAGGAATGTCTAAGAACAACTAATGTTATACCAACTGCTCTTAACAAATTCATATGACTTAAATCTTTTTTTAACATTTAGCGTAATTTTTATTTTTCTAATTAATGTCTTAAAAAAGTTAAGAATGTAAGTAATATTACTATGTTTTAGGATTACTTTCCTATAGAAGAATATTCAAAGCCAATCTTTTTCATTTCAACGGGATCTAATATGTTTCTACCATCAAAAATAAATGCAGGCTTTTTCATTTGGCTATAAATTTTTTGCCAATCATATGTTTTAAACTCATCCCATTCAGTCATAATAGCAACTGCATGAGCATCCTTTGTTACTTCGTATGGATCATTGTAAGATTTAACCAAATCGTTATTTTCAGCTTCAGATCTAGTGTTTAAATAATTCAGATCCACTTGAACCTTTTCTCCGTTTACCTTTGGATCATAAACAGCTATATTAGCTTGTTCGCTTAACAAATGATCTGCTACATAAATGGCTGCTGATTCTCTAGTGTCATTAGTGTCCTTTTTAAAAGCCCAACCTAACATTGCAATCTTTTTACCAGAAACTGTATTATATAAAGTACTAATCAAGTTATCAGAAAAACGACGTTTTTGATGATCATTTAATATAATTACCTGCTCCCAATAATCAGCAACAGCTTGTAAGTTATAGCTTCTTGCAATGTAGACTAAATTTAAAATATCTTTTTGAAAACAAGATCCTCCAAATCCAATAGAAGCATTTAAGAATTTAGGTCCAATTCGAGAATCCATCCCAATTGCTTTAGCAACTTCGTTAACATTAGCCTCTGTATGTTCACATAATTCAGAAATAGCATTAATTGAAGAAATACGTTGTGCTAAAAATGCATTCGCTGTTAATTTAGATAATTCTGAAGACCAAACATTTGTTCTTAAAATACGATCTTGAGAAACCCAACTTCCATAAACATTGGCTAAACTTTCAATGGCTTCTTCTGACTCTCCTCCAATTAATACGCGATCAGGATTAAGTAAATCTTGAACGGCTGTTCCTTCGGCTAAGAATTCAGGATTAGATAAAATACTAAACTTAACGTCTTTACCAGTATTATGTAATATACTCTTTATTGCTTGCGCTGTTCTTACAGGTAATGTAGATTTTTCTACAACAATTTTATCGGTAGTCGCAACTTCCGCAATATTTCTTGCACATAATTCAACATACTTTAAATCTGCAGCCATACCTTTTCCTTTACCATAAGTTTTGGTAGGTGTGTTTACAGAAATGAAAATCATTTCAGATTCTTTTATAGTTTTATCTATTTCCGTTGTAAAGAATAAATTTTTACCTCTTGTTTCTTCAACGATTTCTGCTAAACCAGGCTCATAAATAGGCAGTTTAGAAACATCTTTATCATTCCAAGCTGCGATACGCTCAGCATTGATATCAACAATAGTAACTTTTATATTTGGATTCTTTTTTGCAATGACTGCCATTGTAGGGCCTCCTACATAACCAGCTCCGATACAACAAATATTTGTTATTTTCATTATTTAAAGTTTATTTAGACTTGAGTTAATTGTCGTAAAAGACAACAAATTTGATTGAAATTATTTTATTTGCGCAATATAATATATAAAGAACACTTTTTTACGATAAGTATCCACCTAAACATAGATTTCGTGACCTTTTAATAATAATAAAATCCTATTTATAATAATTTTTAAACCAATCAATGAAAGACTTAACACCATGTTTTATAGATGTGTTAGGTCTGTAATCATAATCTTTTATTAATTCATCTACATCTGCCCAAGTTCTTTCTACATCACCAGGTTGCATTTCCATCATGTTTTTGGTTGCAACTTTATTTAAGTTAATTTCAATTTCTTTTATAAAATCTAAAAGTTTTACAGAATCATTATTTCCAATATTATAGACTTTATATAATTCTTTTGAAGCAATTCTTTCGGTTGTAGATTTTTCTATTATTCTCACAACGCCTTCAACTATATCATCAATAAAAGTAAAATCTCTTTCCATGTTTCCATGGTTAAATACTTTTATAGGCTTATCATTAACAATTGCATCTGTAAATAAAAACATCGCCATGTCAGGTCTTCCCCAAGGTCCGTAAACTGTAAAAAACCTTAAACCAGTAGTTGGTATTTTAAACAAATGACTGTAGGTATGTGCCATTAATTCATTACTTTTTTTAGTAGCAGCATAGAGGCTAATTGGGTAATCTACGTTGTCGTCAGTGGAAAATGGAATTTTTTTGTTCATTCCATAAACACTAGAACTACTTGCATATACTAAGTGTTTAATAGCATTGTTTCTACAGCATTCTAAAATATTTAAGAATCCAACCAAGTTAGAATCTACATACGTTTCTGGGTTTTCTAAACTATATCTTACACCTGCTTGGGCTGCTAAATTACAAACGATTTCAAATTCTTCGCTCTCAAATAGCTTAGGAAGTTTAATACGATCTTCAAGATTCATTCTAACAAATGTAAAATTGGTAGAATTACTTTTACAAATACTATTAAATTCTTCAGCCTCAGTTTTGTCTATACCTAACTCTTTAAGTCTATCATATTTTAAATTAACATCATAATAATCGTTAACATTATCTAAACCAACCACTTGATGACCTTTAGATAAAAGTATTTTTGATACATAAAATCCTATAAAACCTGCTGCTCCTGTTACTAATACTTTCATGATAAAATAATTTTACAATTTTAAAGAGGGATGTCAAATATTAAAATTTTGTGTGATACCTCTAAATTTTATGGTAATCAATTTCAACAAATTAGATGTTTGTATACTTAATATCGAGGATTGTCGCTATTGAGTCACAATTTTTAATTTTCAACTCCATTTCACGCTCTTTGTAGGCATTATCTATAAAATAGACTTTACAAGAATCTAATTTTGTCTTGCTTTTAGAAAAATTAACACTCCCAAATTTTATTAAATCAACAACTGTGGTTGAGTCGATTTTATTATCATTTATAAATTTTGAAGCATCAGAAGTGTAGTTAATAGATTTTGAACTGATATTTTTTACCGTTCTAGCATTTGGGCTATAATCGCAAGATGCATCTTTACCGTTTAAAAAAAACATTAATAGAATTAATCCTATTGCAAATCCGCCTAGATAATAGCCTAATCGATTTATAAATTTCATAGATAAATAAAATGTTCTGTCAGTAGACTAGAAGAAGTCAACTAAATTTTAAAAGATTAATAAATTAGCATCGTTGTAATCTAAACCAAACCATTCTGCTACTGATTTATTAGTTAAAATGCCGTGGTAAAAGTACAACCCATTTTTTAAACCTCTATCAAATCTTAAGGCATTTTCTATGCCTCCATATTCTCCAATTTCTAATAGGTATGGCGTAAAGATATTACTTATTGAAACTGAAGCAGTTCTTGAATATCTTGCAGGAATATTTGGTACACAATAATGTATTACGCCATTATGCTCAAAAGTAGGCTTATCGTGAGTGGTAACTTCACTAGTTTCGAAACATCCTCCCATATCTATACTGACATCTATAACAACGGAGCCATTTTTCATGTGGTTTAGCATACTTTCGGTTATTACAATAGGTGCTCTATTAACTCCTCTAACAGCGCCAATGGCTACATCGCAACGTTTAAGTGCTTTTATGAGGTTTTTAGGTTGCATTGTTGATGTATAGATAGTGCGACCTAAATTATTTTGAAGTCGTCGCAATCTTGTAATAGAACTATCAAAAACTTTAATATTGGCTCCTAAACCAATAGCTGAACGCGCTGCGAATTCGCCAACAGTACCAGCACCTAATATGACCACTTCGGTAGGAGGAACGCCATTAATATTACCCATCATTAAACCATTTCCTCCATTTACGTTAGATAATAGTTCAGATGCAATTAATATAGATGCCGTTCCGGCAATTTCACTCAAAGAACTCACTGCTGGATATGCGCCATCATCATCCTTTATATATTCAAAAGCTAAAGCTGTGATTCTTTTTTTTGCAAGAGCTTCAAAATAAGACTTTTCTTGAGTTTTAATTTGAAGTGCAGAAATTAATAAGGTTTGAGGGTTAATTAATTTAATTTCATCTAATGAAGGAGGTTCAACTTTGAGGATGATAGGGCAGGAGTACACTTTTTCTGTATCCTTTGTAACTTCTGCGCCTGCTTCGCTATAATTTTTATCTTTAAAATTAGCACCTTCACCAGCACCAGATTCTAATAAAACACGATGGCCGTTTGCTGTTAAAGCTGAGACCGCATCTGGAGTTAAGCAAACTCTGCGCTCTTGAAAATGTGCTTCTTTGGGAATGCCTATAAAAAGCTCACCTTTTTGCTTTAATATTTCTAAGGTTTCCTCTTGAGGTAATAATTGGGCTTTAGTAAAGGGAGATAAAGATATACTCATTGAGTCAGTTAATTTATATAGTAATGCAATATAACGAAACGTTATAAATATTACTAAAATTAATCTAACCTTAAATTATTTATAATTTTTGAATATTAATTGAAAGTGAATTTTAAAAATATTGTTTAACCTTGCTCCAAACGCCTTTAGGTTTTATCATAAACTCGGCTTCCATTTCTTCTAAAGTTTTATTAGACATGTTTATTTTGTTAAACATTTTGGCTCTAATTAAATATATTGAAGGCACTACGATGACTAAAACGGGTAACAATATTAAAATTTGATTCTCATCTGTATTTTCGAGTTCAGCGTGATAGCTAGTAATTATTTGAAACGAATACATAACAATCGGTACAAGTAGAGCGTGATACCACCAATGTTTACAAGTAAAAAACCAAATAAACATTAAAATAAGAGGAACTACTTTACCAGTATAAACCCACATGGCATATTGAGCAGATTCCCAAAAACCGCTTTCGTATGTACCCAAAAAAGTGTCCCAAACAGCTGTATCTGGAACACTTTCGTGTAATAAATATAATAATGGAGTAGAACTAATAAAAGTAGCAATAATAGTACCTAGTATTGCTGTTCTACTTAAATTATTATTAACCCCATTTAACGAGTTTTCTTTTCTTTTTTTCGATTTTTGTTGTAGTCTGTCCATCTAAATCAATAATGTTTGTAGCTTGTACAGTAAATAACATTCCACCAAAAATAGCAATTGCTAGTACTAGGTTTTTTTTAGTTTTCATAATAAAAGGGATTTAATTAATTAATACATCAAAAATAAAAGCATTATCTAGTGCTTACAAATTTAAAGTAGTTAAAATCCGATAGATTATGGGGTATTAGTTACGGTTTTACCGTAATACTAGTAGGTTTCTGTAGGAATTATTCTATAAGTAAAATTATAGATTTACTGTTTTCATTGCTAACTTATGGGTTAAATGTTTGTCGTTTATTGTTAATTTGAGGGATCTTTTATTATTATCAATGTCAGTGATAGTAATGGTTTGAGAGTTGTCAGGTATTAATTCTTCTATGCGCTCTGGCCACTCCATAAATAACCATGAATCACTACTTAAATAATCTTCTATTCCAAAATTGTATGCTTCTTCAATAGAATTTATTCTGTAAAAGTCAAAATGGTATATTTTATCGTCAGGTATAGTGTATTCATTTACAATAGAGAAGGTTGGGCTCGTGGCAACATCATCACTTTGCATCGCTTTAAGCAGTGCATTAATAAATGTTGTTTTACCAGCTCCCATACTACCGTTAAATAGTATTATCTTAGAATCTAAATGCTCTAATATACTAGCAGCAATTGCATCGATATCCTTTAAATAATATGTGAACTCTATTGTTTCCACTAAATTTTAAAATAATTTAACGATACAAGGGTAAGAAAAATATTTTGGATAACCTAAAAAAAAGCGTATTTCATCGATTAATTTTGCATTTTAAGGATTATTCTTTCAGTATTTTAAAGAATTATTCAAGACAATGTCTTTAATTTACTTTATGATTGTAAGAATAATTTTTCTATTTAGGCTCCATAACAACAAAAGGAATAACCATCTCTTCTAAAGAAACACCTCCATGTTGATAAGTGTTTCTGTAATAACTTACGTAATGATTAAAGTTATTAGGATAAGCTAAAAACATATCTCCTTTTGCAAATATAAATGAGCTACTCATAGTTAATGAAGGCAAGTGAACGGATTTTGGATTTTTAACGGCTAATACATCCTTATCTTGGTAGGTTAAACTTCTACCCGTTTTGTAACGTAGGTTTAAACTGGTATCTCTATCTCCAATAACTTTTGAAGGTGCTTTTACATTTATTGTTCCGTGATCTGTAGTTAAGATTAATTTAAAACCTAGCTGCTGAGATAGCTGAATCATTTCTAATAAAGGCGAATTTTTAAACCAACTAACCGTAAGTGATCGATAAGCTTTATCATTTGATGCCAATTCTTTAACAACTTCCATTTCTGTTTTAGAATGCGACAGCATATCTACAAAATTGTATACAATTACATTAAGATCATTATCTTTTAGAGATCTAAAATTTTCAACTAATTTTTTTCCAGCTTTTAGATTTGTGATTTTATGATATGTATGCTTTAAATTCCCAAGACCGAGACGTTTTAATTGTTCTCTTAGAAAATCGCCTTCGTGCATGTTTTTACCACCTTCATCAGTATCGTTTTTCCAATATTGAGGAAATAAGCTTTCCATATCTGCTGGCATTAAGCCTGAAAAAATGGCGTTTCTTGCATATTGTGTAGCTGTCGGCAGAATGCTATAAAATGCTAATTCTGATGCTTTTTTGTAATAATTATTAACTATTGGTTCAAATGCTTTCCATTGATCGTAACGTAAATTATCAATTACTACCAAAACTGTTGGTTGTTTATCACTGAGTTCTGGGACTACTTTATCTTTAAATAAGGTGTGAGACATTACAGGTGCATCAGTATTGGGCTGAAACCAATCTTCGTAATTTTTTTCAATAAATTTTCCAAACTGATTGTTCGCTTCTGTTTTTTGAGATTCTAAAATATCAGTCATTCCAACATCCTCAATCCCTTCAAGTTGTAATTCCCAGTAAATGAGTTTTTGATATAAATCCACCCATTCTTCATAAGAATTAACCATTGACAAATCCATAGCAATCTTTCTAAATTCTTGCTGGTAATTAGATGTTGTCTTTTCAGAAACTAAACGCGAGTGGTCTAAATTCTTTTTTAAACTCAATAAAATTTGATTAGGGTTAACAGGTTTTATTAAATAATCAGCTATTTTATTTCCAATAGCTTCTTCCATAATATATTCTTCCTCACTTTTTGTAATCATTACAATAGGTAAGTTTGCACGTCTTTCTTTAATTTCGTTTAAAGTTTCTAATCCTGTAAGTCCTGGCATATTCTCATCTAAAAAGACAATATCGAAATTAGTATCATTGATTATTTCTAAAGCTTCAGTTCCACTTTGGCATTTAGTCACTGTGTAACCTTTCTGTTCTAAAAAAATAATATGTGGCTTTAATAAATCGATTTCATCGTCAACCCAGAGAATATTTATCATGTTATGGTATATTTGTTTATTATTAATAATGATTTAATTATTTGCTTGCTGAATACATGATTTTGTCAGTCTGTACTCGTTTCAGGATCTAACAATGTAATTATCAATTTTTAAATATGTGATTCTGATATATATTCAGAACGACAAAGCAAAAATCTAGCAACAAACGACTAGCAATAAAAACTATAATTTTGCCTACAAAAAATAAGCTTAAAATCTTTAACGACCCAATTTACGGATTTATTACTATTCCCAATTCGTTAATCTTTGATATTATTCAGCATAAATATTTTCAACGATTAAGAAGAATCAGTCAAATGGGTTTATCATATTTGGTATATCCAGGTGCTCATCATACACGTTTTCATCATGCTTTGGGCTGTATGCATTTAATGCAAAAAGCTATCAATGTGCTTCGTTTTAAAGGAGTTATAATTTCTGGTGAAGAAGAAAATGGTTTGCTAGTAGCAATTCTCTTACATGATATTGGTCATGGACCATTTTCTCATGCCATGGAACATAGTATTGTAAATGATGTCTCTCACGAGGAAATTTCGTTGCGATTTATGGAAAAACTTAATACAGAGTTTAACGGAAGTTTAACGTTAGCCATTTCTATTTTTAAAGGAGAATATCCACGTCAATTTATGTGCGAGCTTATTTCTAGCCAATTGGATATGGATAGAGCAGATTATTTAAAACGTGATAGCTTTTACACTGGTGTTGCAGAAGGGAATATAAATAGTGAACGATTAATAACGATGCTTAATGTAGTTAATGATCAATTAGTCGTAGAGGAAAAAGGTATTTTAAGTGTAGAAAAGTTCTTAATTGCTAGGCGTTTTATGTATTGGCAAGTTTATATGCATAAAACAGGTGTTGTTGCAGAGCAATTGTTAATGAGTGTTTTAAAACGTGCTAAAGAATTGGTGCAGCAAGGCGAAAAACTAAACTGTAGTGATGCGCTGTTTTATTTTCTGTTTTCGGAGATAAATGCAGATAGTTTTACAAATGAAACATTACAAGTTTTTTCAAAACTAGACGATTATGATATCGTTGCGGCTTTAAAAGAATGGCAAAACCACAAAGATTTTGTGTTGAGTAATCTTTGTCAAATGATATTAGAGAGAAATTTACTGAAGGTAAAGTTGAAAAATAAAGCCATTAAATCTTCGGAATTAGCAAGCCATACAGAAGCTTTAATGCAAAAACATAATATTACTGAGCAAGAAGCTAATTACTTCGTTTTTCACGGAGAGCTTACAAATCAAGCTTATCAGAATAAGTTTCAAAAAATTAACATCCTATTTAAATCAGGAAAGATAAAGGATATCGTTAAAGCATCAGACCAATTAAACTTAAAAGCACTAAGTAAACCGATAACTAAATATTATATGTGCTATCCTAAAAAGAAAATGTAATCCTTTTTTTCTATTTTTGTGAAAATCAATCAAGACTATAAAAATAAATAATTGAAATTTACAGCAGAACAAATCGCAGGTATTTTAGAAGGTACTGTTGTTGGTAATCCTAATATAGAGGTTTCTAAACTATCTAAGATAGAAGAAGGAACTGAGGGGTCACTTACCTTTTTATCTAATTTAAAATACACACCTTATATATATACAACTGAAGCCTCTATTACAATTGTAAATACAGATTTTAAACCTGATAAACCAATTTCTACTACTTTAATAAAAGTGGAAGACGCTTATGAAGGTTTTTCAAAATTATTAGAGTACTATAATCAAATTAAACTTAATAAAACAGGCATAGAACAACCTAGTTTTATTTCGGATTCGGTGAGTCGAGGTAATAATATTTATGTTGGTGCTTTTGCGTATATTGGTAATAATGTACAATTAGGAGATAATGTGAAGATTTTCCCAAATGCTTATATTGGTGACAATGTGGTATTAGGAGAAAACTCAATTGTTTTTTCAGGAGGAAAAGTTTATTCAGATTGTATTATTGGAAGTAACTGTGTTATTAACTCTGGTGCTATTATAGGAGCAGATGGTTTTGGTTTTGCGCCTACAAAGGATGGTGGTTATGCTAAAATTCCTCAAATAGGTAACGTTATTTTAGAAGATTATGTAGATGTAGGAGCAGGTACCACTATAGATAGAGCAACAATGGGTTCTACAATTATAAGAGCAGGTGTAAAACTAGATAATCAAATTCAGATTGCGCATAACGTTGAAGTTGGAAAAAATACCGTAATTGCAGCGCAAACAGGTGTTGCTGGTTCTTCAAAAATCGGAGAGAATTGCCAAATTGGAGGTCAAGTAGGTATTGCCGGCCATTTAGTAATTGGTAATAATGTAAAAGTACAGGCTCAATCTGGTATTGGTAGAAATGTAAAGGATAACGAAATATTACAAGGATCGCCTTCATTTGGCTATTCTGATTGGAATAAATCTTACGTGTATTTTAAAAATTTACCTAAGCTTGCAAAAACTATTAATGAATTAGAAAAAAAAGTAGATGGCAATAATTAAAACAGATATAAAACAAAAAACCATTGAAAAAGAAGTAACACTGCAAGGTGTAGGTCTTCATACTGGTGCTGATGTTAAATTAGTATTTAAACCTGGAGCAGAAAACTCGGGTTTTGTATTTGTGCGTGTGGATTTAGAAGGAAGTCCTAAAATGCAGGCAGATGCTAATTATGTAACAAGTACACAACGCGGAACTTGTTTAGAAAGAAATGGTGTTACAATTCAAACTTGCGAGCATGTTTTAGCGGCATTAGTTGGGTTAGATATTGATAATGCTATAATTGAATTAGATGCTTCAGAGCCACCAATTATGGATGGATCTTCAAAGTTTTTTGTTGAAGCTATTGAAGAAGCAGGTATTGCAGAACAAGATGCTTTTAGAGAAGTTTATGAAGTGACACAAGTGGTCTCTTATACAGATGAAGAAACAGGTAGTGAGATTATTTTAATGCCATCTAGTGCATATCAAATTACTACAATGGTAGATTTTGGGACCAAAGTTTTAGGAACTCAAAATGCAACGTTGAACAAAGTTTCAGATTTTAAAACTGAAATTGCAGATGCTAGAACCTTTAGTTTTCTACATGAAATTGAAATGCTATTAGAACATGGATTAATAAAAGGTGGTGATTTAAACAATGCTATTGTTTATGTAGATAAAGAATTATCTCCAGAAACCATGGAAAAATTAAGAGTAGCATTTAATAAAGACAATATAGCTGTTAAACCAAACGGAATTTTAGATAACCTAACACTTCATCATCCTAACGAAGCTGCACGTCATAAACTATTAGATGTTTTAGGCGATTTAGCTTTAATTGGCACTCGTATAAGGGGTAAAGTTATAGCAAATAAACCCGGACATTTTGTAAATACCCAATTTGCTAAAAAGATGTCTAAGCTCATTAAAAACGAAAGGCGTAATAATGTACCACAAGTAGATTTGAATTCTCAACCCTTGATGGATGTGAATCAAATAATGGATATGTTACCTCATAGACAACCGTTTTTATTGTTAGATAAAGTATATGAGTTATCTGACAACCATGTCATTGGTATGAAAAATGTAACTATGAACGAAGAGTTCTTTAGAGGTCATTTTCCAGGAGCACCAGTAATGCCAGGTGTTTTAATCGTAGAAGCGATGGCACAAACAGGTGGAATTTTAGTACTAAGCACGGTTCCGGATCCTGAAAATTATCTAACATTTTTCATGAAAATGGATAACGTAAAGTTTAAACAAAAAGTAGTGCCTGGTGATACTTTAATATTTAAGTGTTCGTTAATAACGCCAATTAGAAGAGGAATTTGCCATATGCAAGGTTATGCATACGCAAATGGTAAATTATGTGCAGAAGCAGAGCTAATGGCACAAATATCAAAAGTTAAGTAAAACATTACTTTATTAATTAGTATTAAAATAATTTTAAAGGCTATTGCATTTTAATTGCCTTATTAAAATAAAAAGAAAACAAATGAACCAACCGTTAGCATACGTGCATCCTGGTGCAAAAATCGCAAAGAATGTCGTTATAGAACCTTTTACTACAATACATAACAATGTTAAGATTGGTGAAGGTACTTGGATTGGAAGTAATGTAACCATTATGGAAGGTGCTCGTATAGGAAAAAATTGTAATATTTTTCCGGGAGCAGTAATCTCTGCAGTTCCTCAAGATTTAAAATATAATGACGAGGATACCACAGTAGAAATTGGTAATAATGTTACTATTAGAGAATGTGTTACTATAAATAGAGGAACAACAGACCGAATGAAAACTGTTATTGGTGATAATTGTTTAATTATGGCGTATTGTCACATTGCTCATGATTGTATAGTTGGTAATAATTGTATTTTTTCTAATAATAGCACACTTGCAGGACATATTACTGTTGGTGATTATGTTATTTTGGCTGGTATGACAGCTGTACATCAATTTTGTTCAATAGGTAATCATGCTTTTGTAACAGGTGGATCTTTAGTTCGTAAAGATGTTCCTCCTTATGTTAAGGCAGCTCGTGAACCTTTATCTTATGTTGGAATAAATTCTGTAGGATTAAGACGAAGAGGTTATAGTACAGAAAAAATTAGAGAAATTCAGAATATATACAGAATGCTCTATCAAAAAAATTATAATAATACACAAGCGTCAGATTTAATTGAAGCAGAAATGGAAGCAACTCCAGAGCGTGATGAAATACTACAATTTATTAAGAATTCTCATCGTGGAATTATGAAAGGGTATTTTAAATCCAATTAATACGCATCATCAATAAACTAATAATTAAAGATTAAATAAATAAAATAATGGCTACTACTTCAGATATAAGAAACGGACTTTGTCTTAAATACAATAATGACATTTATAAAATTATAGAATTTTTACATGTAAAACCTGGTAAAGGACCAGCATTTGTAAGAACCAAAATGAAGAGTGTAACTACAGGTAAGGTTTTAGATAATACATTTTCTGCAGGTCATAAAATAGAAGATATTCGAGTGGAAACTCACAAGTTTCAATACCTCTATAATGATGGTGAATTTTACCATTTTATGAATGAAGCAGATTACACTCAAATTAGATTATTAGAATCGGCTTTAGACAGACCAGATTTAATGAAAGAAGGTGAAGTTGTTACCATTCAAATCAACACAGAAGACAATATGCCACTTTCGGTAGAATTACCGGCTTCTGTTGTATTAGAAATTACGGCTACAGAACCTGGCGTAAAAGGTAATACTGCCACTAATGCTACAAAACCAGCAACTGTAGAGTCTGGTGCAATTGTAAACGTTCCTTTGTTTATCAATGAAGGCGATAAAATTAAAGTAGAAACTGCAAAAGGTACTTATAAAGAACGTATTAAAGAATAGGTCTTATCTGTTCTTGTATCCATCTAATTTATAAAACATTTAGCCATTGAAGTTTCCTTTTCCACATACCTTGAAACAAATAGCAACTTTAATTAATTGCGAATTTAAAGGTTCAGAAGATTTTGAAATATTAGGCATTAATGAAATTCATGTGGTAGAACCAGGTGATATTGTTTTTGTAGATCATCCAAAATATTATGACAAAGCATTAGAATCTGCAGCCACAATTGTGCTTATTAACAAGGATGTTGAATGTCCGGAAGGTAAAGCGCTTTTAATTTCAGACGATCCTTTTAGAGATTTTAATAAAATTACAGCACATTTTAAGCCATTTAAAAAGGCAAATTCAACAATTGCGGAAGATGCTAAAATTGATGAAGGAACTATTATTCAACCTAACTGTTTTATAGGAAACAATGTTTCTATAGGAAAGAATTGCATAATACATGCTAATGTTAGTATTTATGATGATAGCGTTATAGGTGATAATGTTACCATACATTCAGGAAGCGTTTTAGGAGCAAGTGCGTTTTATTACAAAAACAGACCAGAAGGCTATGACCAATTACTGTCTGGAGGACGTGTCATTATTGAAGATCATGTAGATATTGGTGCACTTTGTACTATAGATAGAGGCGTTACAGGAGACACTACTATTGGTGAAGGATCAAAATTAGATAATCATATTCAAATTGGTCATGATACCGTTTTGGGAAAAAAATGTTTAATAGCTTCACATACAGCTATTGCAGGCTGTGTTGTTGTAGAAGACAATGTCACAATTTGGGGACAGGTTGGTGTTAAAAGCGGAATTACACTAGCAAAAGGAACGGTATTATTTGCACAATCTGGTTTAGGACACTCTACAGATGAGGGTAAAACATATTTTGGTTCACCAGCCATAGATGCAAGAGCATTTTTTAAGGAACGCGCTTATGTCAAAAAAATACCCGAAATTCTTCAAAAAATAAAACATTTATAATGTCAGCAAAAGATATTGTTAAAGCATTCTATGAATCTGATATCGCTAATGATGTAGATATTGTTTCAAAATATTTTCATAGAGATTGTGAGTTACACTGGACGAGCAGTCAGGGGTTTGATTTATTAGGTTATAAAGAATTAGAATTGTTTTTTAAAGGTACAAGGCAATCTTTTGAAAGTGTTCGTTTTGAATTCACACATTTTATTGAGGCGAATAATTTTGTAACGACGCGTCATACTTTGTTTGGGTTTACAATAGAAGATCCTGATATTGAATCAATTATTGCTCATTTTACAGCAATTTGGGAAGTAAAAGAAGGTAAATTATTTAGAGGTTATGAAATTAGTCATCAAGTTAATGAAAATGACGAAACGAGTATGGCTTCTTATAAAGAAATAAAATTATAAAAGAGGTCGCATTTGCGTTTTAAATCTCTTATTTTTGTTACAGTAATTATAAAACTAAAAATAGATATAACCAATGAGTGTTTTAGTAAACAAGAATTCTAACATAATTGTTCAAGGTTTTACAGGTAGTGAAGGTACTTTTCATGCTGAACAAATGATTGAATATGGTACAAACGTTGTAGGAGGTGTAACTCCAGGGAAAGGTGGTAAAACACATTTAGACAAACCTGTTTTTAATACAGTTGCAGAAGCTGTAGAAAAAGTAGCTGCTGATACCACAATTATCTTTGTACCACCAGCATTTGCTGCTGATGCAATTATGGAAGCTGCAGATGCAGGTATTAAAGTAATCATCACAATTACTGAAGGTATTCCTGTTGCAGATATGATTAAAGCTTCAAATTATATTAAAAATAAAGAATGTCGTTTAATTGGTCCTAACTGCCCAGGAGTAATTACACCAGGAGAAGCGAAAGTTGGTATTATGCCAGGTTTTGTATTTAAATCAGGAAATGTAGGTATTGTTTCTAAATCAGGAACTTTAACTTATGAAGCAGCTGACCAAGTAGTAAAACAAGGTTTAGGAATTACAACTGCTATTGGTATTGGTGGTGATCCAATCATTGGTACAACGACAAAAGAAGCTGTTGAGTTATTAATTAACGATCCAGAAACTGAAGCTGTTGTGATGATAGGTGAAATAGGAGGACAGTTAGAAGCTGATGCTGCAAATTGGTATAAAAAGAGTGGAAGTAAAAAACCAGTTATTGGTTTTATTGCTGGTGAAACTGCTCCTGCTGGTCGTACAATGGGACATGCTGGTGCTATTGTTGGTGGTAGTGATGATACTGCTCAAGCAAAAAAGGCCATCATGAGAGAATGTGGAATTCACGTTGTAGATTCTCCGGCTGAAATAGGTAAAAAAGTTGCTGAAGTTTTAGGCTAAACTTCTGTTAAAATATTTTTAAAAACTTCACGTTATTAATCCATTAGCTATATTTATAGCTGATGGATTTTTTTATGCCATCAATTCACAATTACTAATCAATTAATTAATCAAAAAAATGAAAATCACTAAGACACTAATGCTGTTGCTATTGGTTTCTATCATTTTTGGTTGTAAAACCGAAACTGATTCAAAGAAACAAGGTTACACAATTGAAAATCATGAAGACAGTAATGGTTTTAATTATGAAACAGTTAGCAACGACCCAACAGGTTTAAGACTCTACACCTTAGACAACGGACTAAAAGTTTATTTAGGTAAAAATGACGAAGAACCTAAAATTCAAACACTCGTTGCGGTTAGAGCTGGTTCTACCTATGATCCTGCAGATAACACAGGTTTGGCACACTACTTAGAACATATGGTATTTAAAGGTACGGATAAGTTTGGCACTACAAATTACGAGGAAGAATCTAAGTTAATTAAACAGATTTCTGATTTATACGAAGAACATAAAGCAGAAAAAGACCCTGAGAAGAAAACAGAAATTTACAAGAAAATAGATGAAATCTCACTAGAAGCATCAAAACTTTCTATCGCTAATGAATATGATAAAATGTCAACTTCATTAGGTGCCGAAGGTACAAATGCATTTACATCAAACGAGCAAACTGTTTATGTAAATAAAATCCCGTCTAATGAAATTGATAAATGGTTAAAAATTGAAAGCGAGCGTTTTAGTAAATTAGTTCTACGTTTATTTCACACAGAATTAGAAGCTGTTTATGAGGAATTTAACAGAGGACAAGATAGCGATGGACGTAAGCAATATTTTGCAACGCTTGAAGGTTTGTTTCCAACACATCCTTATGGTACGCAATCTACAATAGGTATTTCTGAGCATTTAAAAAACCCTTCAATGGAAGCTATTAACGCTTACTTTGATAAATATTATGTGCCAAACAACATGGCTGTAATAATGGTTGGTGACCTAGATTTTGATACAACTATTAAAAAAGTGAATGATGCTTTTGGAAGTTATGAGAGAAAAGAAGTTGAGCACCCAACGTTCCCTGAGTTAGAACCAATTGCTGCGCCAGTTAAAAAAGAAGTTTTAGGTCCAACAGCAGAATCTATTTATGTTGCTTTTAGGTCTAAAGGAAAAGGATCAGATCATGAAGTTATTCTAAACCTCGTGGATTACATGTTAGCTAATTCTCAAGCAGGATTAATAGATTTAAATCTTAATCAAAAGCAGATGGTACAAAGAGCGTCATCATTTACAAATTTTGATAATGATTATGGTTTCCATTTACTTTATGGTTCTCCAAAAGCAAATCAATCTTTAGATGAAGTTAGAGATTTACTTTTAGATCAAGTTGAAAAAATTAAAAAAGGAGAATTTGAAGATTGGTTATTAGATGCCGTTATTAATGATATGCGTTTATCTCAAATCAGAGAATATGAAAACGGATCTGCTACAGCTTACGCTTATCTAGATGCTTTTATTGGAGAGCAAAATTGGGAAAGTCGTCTAAAGATGTTAGATGAAATGAAAAAAATTACTAAGCAAGAAGTTGTTGATTTTGCAAATTCATTTTATGGAAATAATTATGTAGAAGTACATAAACTTAAAGGAGAAGATACATCAATTGTTAAGGTTGAAAATCCAGGCATTACACCAATTGAATTAAATAAAGGCGTGGAATCTGATTTTTTAGCATCAATAAATGCTATGACTTCTCCAGATTTAAAGCCGAAATTTGTAGATTATAAATCTGAAATTAAAGAGCTTACAACAGATAACGGACTTAAATTATCTTATGTAGAAAACCCAAACAACGATATCTTTAATTTAAATATCATTTTTGATATGGGACAAGATAACGATAGAATGGTTTCTCTTGCTGCTGGTTATTTAGATTATTTAGGAACAAACACTTATACTCCAGAACAGCTAAAACAAGAATTCTACAAAATAGGAGTGAGTTACAATGTATTTTCTTCTAATGACAAAACTTATGTTGGTATTTCTGGTTTAAAAGAAAACTTAGATGCAGGTTTAAAACTATTAGAACATTTGTGGAACAATGCAGAACCAAATCAAGAAACTTACGATAAATATGTTGAAAGTATCTTAAAAGGTAGAGAAGATGGGAAAACTCAAAAAGGGAATATTTTCTGGAATGGTTTAATGAGTTACGGACAATATGGCGAAAATTCTAGACTAAGAAATATTTATTCTCAAATGGAATTAAAAGCTATAAGCCCTACAGAACTCGTAAATAAAATAAAAGAAATGCGTGCCTACAAACAACGTATATTCTACTACGGAAATGCTGTAGATGAAGCAAAAACGGCTTTAAATACACATCATCAAATACCAGAAGCATTATTAGATTATCCTGAAAAAGTAGAATACGTAAACTTAGAAACTGGTGGTAATGTTTATTTTGTGGATTATGATATGGTACAAAGCGAAATATTGTTAGTAGGTAAAGGTGAAGAATTTGACCCTAAAAAAATGGCGGCTTCTCAGTTGTTTAACACGTATTTTGGTAGCGGATTATCTTCAATTGTTTTTCAAGAAATAAGAGAATCTAAATCATTAGCATATTCTGCATTCTCTAGTTACCAAATGGCAAGCGAAGCAGGTCAACCAGATTATACCACAGCATATGTAGGTACACAGGCGAATAAATTAGAAGAGGCTGTTAATGCAATGATGGAGTTAATGACAGATATGCCAGAGGCTGAAGATCAATTTAATCAAGCAAAAGAAGGTACGTTAAAGAAAATTGCGTCGCAACGTATTACTAAATCTAATATATTTTGGACTTATGAAAGATTACAAAAAAGAGGTATAGATAATGATAACAGAGAAGAAATCTATAATGCCATAAAAAACATGACCATGGATGACCTGAAAACTTTCTTTAATGAGAATATAAAAGGTGCCGAATATAATGTAATGGTTATAGGTAACAAGAAAGACATGGATTTTGATGCCTTGAGTAAATTAGGAACAATTAAAGAATTAGATATTGATTATTTATTTAATTATAATCAATCCGAAGAGCTGAAGCAATAAGCTTATAAGTAAGCTTAAACTAAACCTCATATTGATATAAAAATATGAGGTTTTTTTTATGTCGCACAACTAGTTATTGGTATATTTGAATTGAAGTGAAAAGTATGTTATATAATTAGAGGACGTATTATTTTTCATTTTAGATTAAACACATATAAACTAAATATATAGTATGAAACTTTTAGAAGGAAAAACGGCTATAATTACTGGAGCTAGTAGAGGAATTGGTAAAGGCATAGCAGAAGTATTTGCTGATCATGGTGCCAATGTAGCATTTACATATAGTTCTTCAGTTGAAGCAGCTAATGCGTTAGAAAAGGAATTAAACTCTAAAGGCATCAAAGCTAAAGGCTATCAAAGTAATGCGGCAAATTATGACGATGCTCAGAAATTAGCAGCAGATGTTTTAGAGGAATTTGGAACTATTGATATCCTTATTAATAATGCAGGTATTACAAAAGATAATCTATTAATGAGAATGGGAGAGGAGGACTTTGACAAAGTGATTGAAGTTAACCTTAAATCTGTTTTTAACATGACTAAAGCGGTACAACGTACCATGTTGAAACAACGCAAAGGCTCTATTATTAATATGAGTTCTGTTGTTGGTGTAAAAGGTAATGCAGGCCAAACAAATTACGCGGCTTCTAAAGCTGGAATTATCGGTTTTTCTAAGTCTGTTGCATTAGAATTAGGTTCTAGAAATATTAGAAGCAACGTCATCGCGCCAGGTTTTATTGAGACTGAAATGACTGCAAAATTGGATGAAGAAACTGTTAAAGGTTGGAGAGCAGGTATTCCATTAAAGAGAGGTGGAACACCAGAAGATATTGCTAATGCATGCGTCTTTTTAGCTAGCGATTTAAGTGCCTATGTTACGGGACAGACTTTAAACGTAGATGGAGGAATGCTTACTTAATTTTACTCTATTAATATTATAAAAGAAAACAGCGCTATTATGCGCTGTTTTTTATTTTTGAAATATTATTTTATTCAAAATAACTAAATATTTAATCGGCTATAAACCATCGATTTGTAGCTTTCTCCAATAGGAATTCTTTCGTCTTTAATAACGATTCTATTCTTTTGAACTGATGTAATTTTATTCACATTTACAATAAAAGAGCGATGCACTCTTATAAAAGTATTCTCTGGTAATTTATCTTGAATTTCTTTAAAACTCATTAACGTTAATATAGGTTTTGAAGCTTCAGAATGAATTTTTAAATAATCTTTAAGCCCTTGAATAAGCTTAATAGAATTGATGTCTATTTTTAGATTTTCGTATTCAGATTTAACAAAAATAAAGTCATCTTCTAAAACAGAAGTTGTTTCTCCACCAGCAGAAGACACATTAAAGGACGAGCTTACATCATTAAGCTTTATCATTTCTTTTACTCTATTTACGGCTTTTAAAAAACGTGGAAACGGAATGGGTTTAACCAAATAGTCTACAGCATTTAAATCAAAACCTTCTAAGGCATATTCTGGATATGCAGTTGTAAAAATAAAATAAGGGACTTTTCCTTCTATAGATTTTATAAGTTCTATACCAGAAATGTTGGGCATTTCTATATCAGAAAACACTAAGTCAATGTTATTATTGTTTATAAAATCTAAAGCTTCAATAGCACTTGTAAATGTGCTTATCACATCTACCGAACTTAGAGCTTGGCAATAAGATTCTATAACATCTATTGCTAAAGGTTCATCATCAATTATGATACATTTCATCTTCTTTCAAATTAATTGTTAATTCCACCTTAAAGTGAGTTTTGCTCTCATTAATAGTTAATTGATGATTATTGTTATATAAATGATTAAGTTGGTTTTTAATATTCTCTAAGCCAACTCCAGAATTTTTGTCATCACGTTTATATAAACCTATGATATTCTTAACATATAAGTGAAGTTTTTTATTCTCCACTACAATTTTAATATCTATTTGAGTATTCCCTTTATAATCCGTTCCGTACTTAAAGGCATTTTCAATAAATGAAATTAATAACAATGGATAAACTTTTAGGTGTCTGGTTTCTCCTTTTATGTTAAGTTTAACAGCTTCAGTATTTTTAAGGCGAAGACGCTGTAAAGCAATATAGTTTTTAATGTAATTTATTTCCTTTTCTAGGGAAACTTGCTCATCACCTGCTTCATAAAGCATGTAACGCATTAATTCTGATAAAGTGATTACTGCTTCTGGTGCATTATCTGACTTACTTCTTACAAGTGCATAAATACTATTTAGAGAATTAAATAGAAAATGAGGATTAAGTTGATTTCTTAAAAACTGAAGTTTAATTTCTTTCTGCTCGTTTTCTAGTTCTTTAGATTCTCTATCTCTTTTATAAAAATCAACCACTAAACTAAAAATACCACCTAATAGAAAAATAGATAATGAAAATACCACAGGAATAGCATGTCTTATACCAAAAGGACCTGCTGGCATATTTGGTGGTTTAGGGAAGTCTCTAAACTCTCTGGTAATTGTATTAGTAATTAGTTCTTCTGAAACATAATTGTATAGAATTAAAAATGCAATTGAAACAAAAATGTAAAGCAGTAACTTTCTGTTGAGTAGTAGGTAAGGAACAAAAACTAAATAATTAGCATAAAATAAAATTGGACGTAAAGAAAGTCTCAGATACATTTCCGAAGGAATTTTACCCAAATCTATGTAAGCAGAAAATAATGGGAAAATACTAATACATATCCAAACCAGGATATGTACTATTAATTCTTTATGTGAGATGGTTTTCAACACTATTATATAATTTAGATGCTAGTTAATATCTTCAAAATTAATGTTATTATCATTAAGATCTCTTTTACTGATATTGGGAAAAGCATTTTTTGACAATCTGTTAACCACCAATTTTCCTATTTTCTCAGCATCTGTCTTACTTTTAAAGGATTGTTTACCTTTAACTGACGGAATGTATTCTTGTCTTATAAATAAGTTTTCGTGATTATATATTTCGTAAATCCACGAGCTTTCTTTTTCTAAGACTTGTAAAGTATAAGGATTTGCTTCTAGGTTTTGGTTTTCATCTCCTGCATTTATAAAGTACATAAATAATAGCGTAAAGATTGAAATCACTATAAAAATAGAAAGGTATGTATAATTTTTTTTCATTGTATTACTATTAAAAAAGAGCCAGAAGTTCTGAAGGATATCCAACATTATCCTGACTCTAGGTTGGCTATTAACCAGTGTCTTAAAAGTTAATAGCCTATCAATCAATCTAAACAATACAATTAATTATCATCATCATCTTGCTCATCGTTAGGGAAAAACTCCATATTATCGTCTAAGTATAATGTACCGTTTCTTCCTAGTGTAACAAAAGCGCGTTCTCCATTGCTAAAAGAAATGGCATCTCTTCTTGCATAAAGTTCAAAATCTGTTTTTTCTTCCCAAACTTCTGAAGATGGTGTATACTCATAAACGGTACTAATACTTCCGCCATATTCTCCACAAGCCACATATCCTTTACCATCTAATGTAAATGCTACAGCATTAGATCTATAAACGTAATCATCATCATCTTCATCAATATCTTCGAGTTCTGTCCATACTTCTGTATCTAAATTAAATTTCCAAAAATCTGTTTCGTAAACACCATTACTAATCCCAGTTCCTAAATAAACATCATTACCTATAGTAAAAGTCATTCCATCTCTTCTTTTATCGCCTCCAAAGCCATAAATTTCTTCCCAAGAATCACTTATTGGATTGTATTTCCAGAAATCTTTTTTATCGCTACCGTCGTAACCTGTGCCAACATAGCCATATTGATCTGATCCAAAACCAACAGTTCCATATCTAGCAGAACCTCCAAAATCCGCAATTTGTGTCCAACTATTTGTTGAAGGATTATATTTATAGAAATCAGCTAACTCTTCATTAGTATCTCCATTATAACCAGTTCCCATGTAACCTTCATTATTAATTACAAATGAAACAGCAGAGCTTCTTTCTTCTCCAGGGAAATCTGATAATTGTTGCCAAGAGTTTGTATCCATATTATAACTCCAAAAATCATTATAATAATCATCGCCATCATAACCAGTTCCCATATAACCCATATTTCCTATTGTAAAAGCGGATGAGCTGCTACGAGCTTCTTCATTAAAACTAGATTTTTTTACCCAATTTCCTAAAGTATCATCGCTGTCATCATCTGTACTACAGTTGTAAAAAAGCGTAAGTATTGCAGATAAACAAAGTAATCTTAAACCTGCTCTGTGGTTGAATGTTTTCATTTTCATTTTTAATTTATGTTTAAACTTATTTGATTGTCTAGTAAAGAGTTTCTCTATTTTAGAGTGCTAACTTACTAAGCCCAACTTGTACTATAATTATAAAATAGACTGACATACTTTTTTTGTAGACTAACCCATAATTTTAATCTACAAAACCAGCACTATGTTTTTATAGTATAAAATCTCGTCTTTGTAGATAAATAATTCTTATCAGTATATTTTACTTTTTATTAGCTCTATTGATTAGTTGATTTGTATAAACAATACAAACCGAATGATTAAATATTATAATAAAATAGCAACGGTTATTGCATTTGCATTAATTGTAACCTCTTGTTCTACAGACACAGAAGTAGAAGGAATAAATGCTGGCGAAGATTTTACAAATACACATATTAGGGTATTATCTATTGATACTTTTTCCGTGGCATTTTCTACTATGAAATTCGATTCAATAATTACTTCTGAGAGTAGTAGTTTACTAATTGGGAAGTATATAGATGATGATATGGGTGTTGTAACAGCATCATCAAACTTCCAACTTAATACGGCATCTTATTATATAGATAACGATGCAATTCTGGATAGTGTTGGTTTAGTTCTTGGCTATGATACGTATTATTATAATGATACAACTCAGGTTTCTACACTAAACATCCATAGACTAACTGAAAAAATGAGTAGTGAAGATTCATATTATTATAATACTACAGAAACGTCTTATGAAGCAACACCATTAGTAAGCAGAACCTTTATACCTACACCAAGCAAAGATTCACTTTTTGTAACGTTACCTTATGACTTTGGCGAGGAATTATTTAATGATATTAGAGATAATAATATTACAGACAATGAATCTCTTTATCAAAAACTAAAGGGAATTACTATAAGACCTGGAGCAAATGACGATGGTTCAATAATAGGTTATTCCGTATCTAGTGAAGATACATATTTGAGATTTTATTATAAAATTCCAGATGAATTAGATACTGATGAATACACTTATGATTTATCTATAAATGAATTTTACAATCATATTGAGTCTGATGTATCAGGCTTACCCTTAGAATTAATAACTGATCAAGAATATAATTTATCATCCTCAGATAGTAATGGCATTAGTTATAATCAGTCTGGTACAGGTTATGTGACTAAAATTGAATTTCCAACATTAAAGGATATTTATGATGTAGGAGAATCTGGTACTATCTTAGAAGCTACCTTATATATTCAGCCAAATACAACTTCGCACTCTGATATTCAACCATTAAGCGATGCATTATTACTTTATACTATAGATCAAAATAACGATTTGGCAAGTCAAATTTCTAACAGTGCAGATGTGGTTAGTGCAAGCCTTACAACTGATAATTCAGAGTTTAATGAAATTTTATACACAATACCGGTTATAGATTTTATAGATCAAAAATTAAGTGAAAGTCCAGAAACGGAAGATGCTCTTATTCTAATTCCGAGTGATTACAATTCTTCTATAAACAAAATAATATTTAACGACAGTGAAAAGTCTGAATTTAAAACTAAACTAGTCTTAACCTATGCAATCTATGAATAAATATAAATACACAATTATTTGCGCAATGATACTAGGATTATTTGGCTATTCTCAAACCAATAATTTAACGAGTTCTCCTTATTCATTGTTTGGTCTAGGTGTAGAAAGTAATTCTGGAACAGGCCGTAATAGTGGCCTCGGAAAAACAGGTGTTTCTTTAGATGCAACTTATGGGCTTAATCTTTACAATCCAGCTTCAGTTGCAACATTACGTCCAGACGAGTTTTTTCTAGACGTTGGCGGTTCTGCTGAACTTGTTAGTTTTTCAGGTAGTGATACTGATGATTATCAATCGACTTATAATTTTACGAATGTTTCTGTTGGGTTTAATAGTGATGGTAAATATGGTTTAGCATTTACTTTAAAACCATCTACAAGTGTAGGATATTCACTAATTGGTCTACAAAGTAACGTTGAAGGAAGTAGCGACGAGTTTGTAACAAATATTGAAGGTTCGGGAGGTTTAAACGAAATTAGATTAGATTATGGAAGAACTTATTTTAATAATCTAAATGTTGGTATAAAAGCATCATATTTATTTGGAAAAATTGAAGAAAGTGAATCAATTTTAACTACAAATAGTTTCTTAGAAGTTAACGAAGTTAACTACTACAGAGGAGCGCAATTAGGATTAGGTGTTCAATATAATCTTTTAGATAAGCACGCTTTTGGATTCACCATAGATTTCCCAACGGTTTTAAAAGGAACTAAAGATGTTGTGATTGGTAAATATTCAAATTTAGCATATACTTTACTAGAGGAAACCGAAGACGAAGAAATAGATAGTTTTGATATGCCATTAAAACTAGGTTTTGGCTACAGCACCAAAATAAAAAACTTAATGCTAACTGCAGATTATACTAAAAATCTTTGGTCTGCAACTAATCAATCTGATGCCATTGGCGATTATGTAGACCAAAATATTTATGGTTTTGGTGCATCGTATTCTGTAGATCCTAAAAGTTTTAATTATTGGAAACGCGTAGATTTTAGAATGGGCTTAAACTACAATTCTGGTTACTTAATGGTAGATGATACCAAAATTGATACTTATGCAGCGTCCATTGGTTTAGGCTTGCCATTAGGTAAACGATCTTTACTGAATATTTCATATACTTTAGGTAAAAAAGGAACAACGGAAAGTATCCTAATAAAAGAATATGTAAACACTCTTAATATCAATATTTCCCTTTCTGATTTATGGTTTCAACAACGAAAATATAATTAAGATACCAATAAATCAGGAAAAAGACTTCTATAAAATAAGGCAATTAGTATAGAAAATAACCTCAAACGTCTATTAGACTTTATTTAAAATAGATATCGTTTCATCTTTGAAGTGTAAATTAAAAACACTGAAAACATGAAACGTTTTTTTATTATAATAACACTTATCGCTTCCCAGTTTGTCGTTGCACAAACAACGGATGCTACATCAACTAAAATTTGGACTTTAGAAGACTGTTTAAATTATGCACTAGAGCATAACATTACGATAAAAGATGCTAGTTTAAACCTAGAACAATCTGAAATAAATTATAGTGCAGCAAAATCTTCACGTCTCCCAAATTTATATGGATCTGCTTCAGAAACCTTCTCAAATGGAAATTCAATCGATCCTATTACAAGTGATTTTGTATCGGATCAGATTTATAGTACAAATGTGAGTTTAAATAGCTCATTTACTTTATTTCAAGGGTATCAAATAGAAAATCAAATACAGCAAAATGAGTTGTTGAAAAATCAAAGTGTGTTTTTACACGAAGAAACTCAAAACAATATCATTTTGAGTATTCTAGAAAACTATCTACAGATTTTATATGCCAAGGAAGGCATAACTATCGCTGAAAATAATTTAATCGCAACTGAAAAAGAAGTTGAGAGATCTAAAGCACGATTAGATGCTGGCTCAATTTCGTTAAGTGATTATACAGAAGCGCAAAGCCAAGCGGCAACGAATAAGTATGCTATAATAGCCGCTAAGAACACTTATCAACAATACATTATTGAATTAAAGCAGTTATTAGAATTAAATCCTACTGAAGACATTGAAATTCAAACCTTAAGTAGTGATACAAATTACGTTTCACTTCAACTTGATAAGTTTTCAATTTATAATAGTGCTTTAGGGATTCTGCCAGAAGTAAACGCAAGTAAACTAGGAGTAGAAGTGCAAGAAAAGGAATTAGAAATTGCAAAAGGGGCTTATCTACCAACATTATCTCTTGTGAGCAGTTTAGGTTCGGGATATACAAGTGTTAATGACAACAATTTCTCAGACCAGTTCAATGTAAATTTTAATCAAAGAATTGGCTTGTCATTGAATATTCCAATTTTTAATAGAAATCAAACCAAAGCTGCTGTTCAAACGGCACAAATAAATATTGAAAAGGCAGAAATTAGTAAACAAACTACTGAAAAGGAAGTGTATAAAAAAGTAGAAACAGCCTATCAAAATGCAGTATCTACCCAAGAGCAAATGATTGCGGCAGAAGCGTCAAAAATCGCAGCTGAACAAACTTATAAACTTGCTCAAAAAAAGTACGAATTAGGTGCGTTGAGTACAACCGATTTAGTGATAAGTCAAAATACATTTACCAATGCACAACAAAACTATTTGCAAGCGAAATACTTAAATATTTTATACCATCAATTATTACAATTTTATCAAGGAAACGACATTAAACTTTAATCATTTTAATCATGAAAAAAAATAAGAAAACCATAATAATTAGTAGTGTACTAGTAGTACTTGCTATAGTAGCCTTTAGTTTTTTTAAGGGTGAGGATACAGTAATTATAGAACCAGAAACAGTTTTAGCAAAAAAAGCTAATGTTACAACTATGGTAACCGCAACAGGTACTATAGAACCAATAAACCAAGTAGATGTTGGTACGCAAGTTTCTGGTGTTGTAGAAAAAGTGTATGTAGATTATAACTCGATAGTTAAAGAAGGACAATTAATAGCAGAGTTAGATAAAACCAATTTGCAAGCCTCTTTAACACAAGCACAAGCTGCTTATGATAATGCTATTAGTCAAAAAAATTATACCAAAACGATTTACGACAGACAGAAAACCTTATACGATAATCAAGTCATTAGTAAATCAGATTTTGATGATGCAGACTATAATTATCAAACTGCAAAAGGTACGGTAACACAACGATATTCCGATTTGCAATCTGCCAGAACCAATTTAGGTTATGCTAATATTTACTCGCCAATAGATGGCGTTGTATTATCCAAAGATATTGAAGAGGGACAAACCGTTGCCTCAAGTTTAAGTACACCAACCTTGTTTACTATCGCACAAGATTTAAAAGAAATGCAAGTAGAGGCAGATGTAGATGAAGCAGATATAGGTCAAGTTATAGAAGGACAACGTGTAGAGTTTACTGTAGATGCTTATATAGGTAAAACGTTTAATGGTGTAGTAACTCAAGTACGTTTAGATCCTACAGTAACTTCAAATGTAGTGACTTACACTGTGGTTATTAAAGCAGAAAATGAAGACTTAAAACTTAAGCCAGGTCTCACAGCAACCATTTCTATTTTTACTTTAGAGTTAAACAAAGTGCTTACTGCTGAAGCTAAAGCCATCAACTTTAAACCAGAAAGAGAAACGTTTGCTACTTATAATCTGCAACATCAAATAACTACAAATAATACTGAAAAATCTAGAGATAATAAAACACTTTGGGTACTAGAGTCTAATGGTGCTATTACTCCAAGAACAGTAACACTTGGTGCCAGTGATGGTGTTAATGTTCAAATTTTAAGTGGTGTAAATGAAGGCGATAAATTAGTATATAGTTTAAAAGGTGTATCTAAATCGGAAGCTGGAACTACAGAAAAAAGCGAAAGCCCATTTATGCCACAACGTCCAGGAGGTAACAGAAAAAAATAAAAACCATGAGTAAAGAAATTATAAAAATACAAGATTTAAAGCGTGAGTTTACCATGGGAACCGAAACGGTTCATGCGCTAAAAGGTATCTCATTTTCTATACAAGAAGGCGAATTTGTAACCATAATGGGCTCAAGTGGATCTGGTAAAAGTACCATGTTAAATATTTTGGGTTGTTTAGATCAGCCAACATCTGGAGTATATGAAATTGATGGTGTGAGTATGAAAGATCTTAGTAGAAATGAACTGGCAACCATTAGAAATGAAAAGATTGGGTTCATTTTTCAATCCTACAATTTATTAGCAAGAACATCGGCTATAGAAAATGTAGAGTTACCTTTATTATATAACAGTAAAGTAACTTCTGAAGAGCGAAGAGAAAGAGCAATCAAAGCTTTAGAGATGGTTGGTTTGGGCGAGCGATTGCATCACACACCTTCGCAACTTTCAGGAGGGCAACAACAGCGTGTAGCCATAGCAAGATCTCTAGTTAATAATCCAGTAATGATTCTTGCAGATGAAGCTACTGGTAACTTAGATACTAGAACCTCTTACGAGATCATGTCTTTATTTCAGGAGTTAAACAAAAAAGGTATTACCATAACTTTTGTAACGCATGAACCAGACATTGCTACGTTTAGTAGTAGAACTGTTGTATTAAAAGATGGTGAGATTATGCAAGATTATCAAAATCATGATGTACAATCTGCAGCAACTGAATTAGCAAAATTACCTAAACAAGACCATTAATTATGAGGCTATTAAATTTATTTAAAATCGCAACAAAGGCAATTATTCTTAATAAAACAAGAACATTGCTTACCATGTTAGGTATCATCATAGGAGTAGCTTCTGTAATTGCTATGTTAGCTATTGGTGAAGGCTCTAAAGAAAGTATACGTACTACTATTTCTGCCATGGGTTCTAATATGATAACTATACAACCAGGAGCAGATAGTAGAGGACCAGCAAGAGGTAGTGGAGGAGATGTACAAACATTAACTTTAGCTAATTATGAAACAATAAAAGAGCAATCTAATTTAATTAGTTACATAACACCAGTAGTTAATGGTAACGGACAGGTTATTAATGGTTCTAACAACTGGCCTTCTTCAATTTATGGTGTAAACCCTGAATATTTAGATATTAAGGTTGTTGGTTTACAAAGTGGGAGTATGTTTACAGATGCAGAAGTTAAATCAGCTTCTAAAGTTGTTGTCATAGGACAAACCGTTGTAGATAATGTGTTTCCAGATGGTCAAGAACCTGTTGGGCAAATGATTCGTTTTAATAACATACCGTTTAAAGTTATTGGTGTTTTAGAAGAAAAAGGCGAAAACACTTTTGGTCAAGATCAAGATGATGTGGTTATTGCACCATATACAACGGTACAAAAACGTATTTTAGCAATAGATCATTTAAACCAAATTGTAGCTTCTGCAATTAGCGAAGATGATGCACCTGCAGCTGTAACTCAAGTGTCTGAAATTTTAAGAACAGAACACAGACTATTGGATAACGAAGAAGATGATTTTAGTGTGCGTTCTATGGAAGAGTTAATTTCTACCTTTAGTTCTACTAGCGAAATGTTAACCATTTTATTAGTTGCAGTAGCCAGTATTTCTCTATTAATTGGTGGTATTGGTATTATGAATATTATGTATGTCTCTGTAAAAGAGCGAACCAAAGAAATTGGTTTACGTATGGCAGTTGGTGGTAAAGGCTCAGATATATTAATGCAGTTTCTTATTGAAGCTATATTAATAAGTATTACAGGAGGTATTTTGGGTGTTTTATTAGGGCTAGGAGCAACGGTATTCATAGAAAAATTCTTAAATTGGCCTACAAGTGTAGCTTTATATTCTATTGTGATTTCCTTTGCGGTATGTGCTGTAACAGGTATCTTTTTTGGATGGTATCCAGCTAGAAAAGCTTCTGCTTTAGATCCTATAACTGCGTTACGTTACGAATAATATATTATGTATAAAAACAAAACAATTACGATCCTTTCCCATGTGCTTGTATGGCTAACCTTATTTTCCTTGCCTTACCTTTTATCGTATGGACAAGAACAAGAATTAGATAGGATAAAAGCACATTTTTGGATTCCATTATTTTTTTCAGCAATAGTATTTTATTTCAATTATTTTGTTTTAGTAGATCGCTATTTGTTTCCTAAAAAAATGCTGCAATTTATAATTATAAATTTAGCGTTTATAGCTCTCTTTTTATATTTAAAAGAATATATTGAAGATCATTATTTTCAAGAGTTAGTTAAAAAACGAATAGAAAACACAGGAAGAACAGAGCCTCCATTTAGAATGGCTTTATACATTCAAATATTGACTTATATGGCTCCATTGTTTTTCGCCATTGCTCTAAAAAGTACGCAACGTTGGGTAAAAACAGAGGCAGAACGTAAGGAAGCAGCTAATTTTAAGTTAAAATCAGAATTACAACATTTACATTATCAATTACAGCCACATTTCTTTTTTAATTCTTTAAATAATATTTATGCTATGGTAGATATTTCGCCAGATCAGGCAAAAACATCTATCCATAGTTTAAGTAAGTTAATGCGTTATATGCTATATGAAACTAATGTAGAATCTATTCTTTTATCTAAAGAAATAGATTTTATGAAAAAATACATCGAGTTAATGAAGCTTCGTGTATCAGATAAAACAACTATAAGTTATAATTTTCCTGCAGAAGAAAAAGGGATTAAAATAGCACCTTTATTGTTTATCTCTTTAATTGAAAACGCATTTAAACATGGTGTGTCTGCTAGTAAAGCGAGTTCTATAGACATAAACTTGACTTGTCACGAAAAAACAGTATTATTTACAATAGAAAACGATAATTTACCTAAAAAAACAGATGATAAAAGTGGTTCAGGAATAGGACTTCCTAATATTATAAAACGATTAGAATTGTTATATCCAAACAAAAATAATTTTAAGACTTTTGTAAAAGATTCTCGATTTGTAGCACAATTAGAAATTGAAACCAATTAAACATGAGCAGTATTAAAATAACATGTATTGTTGTAGATGATGAGCCAATGGCACTTAATTTAGTAGAAAGCTACGTTGAAAAAACGCCTTTTTTAGAATTAAAACAAAAATGTAGTAGTGCTATTGAAGCTATGGAATTTATAAAAACAAATCCTGTGGATTTATTGTTTTTAGATATACAAATGCCAGATTTAACAGGTATTGAGTTTTCAAAAATGTTACCAAAAGATACACGTGTCATTTTCACAACGGCATTCGATCAATATGCTTTAGAAGGGTTTAAAGTTGAAGCGATAGATTACCTTTTAAAACCTTTTGATTATGCAGAGTTTTTAGCTGCGGCTAATAAAGCCAATACTTGGTTTGAATTGGTAAAAGGGAAAAAGAAGCCTATTGTTTCGGAGGAAAAAGAATTCCTTTTTGTAAAATCAGAGTACAAACAATTACGTATTAAACTAGCAGATGTTTTATATTTTGAAGGTCTAAAAGACTATATTAAAATATGGTTGAAAGACAACCCAAAACCAATTTTAACCTTAATGAGTTTAAAATCTTTAGAACAAGAGTTGCCTGAAACTCAGTTTATGCGTGTACATCGTTCTTTTATAGTATCCTTAAATAATATTGATGTTATAGAGCGTAGCCAAATCATTATTAGAGATCAACGTATTACTGTTTCAGAACAATATAAACCAAAATTTTTAGAGTTTATTAATAATAACTCTTTGTAAATCTTTTCAATTTTGTTTCGTCTATAAAATTATATAATTAACAGATATAAATTCTAGGTTGGTCTATTCTTCTTTAGAAATTCAATAGGTAGAATTACTTTTGCGTCAAAATTTATAAATAAATACAATTATGAAAAAAATCTTACTTTCATTAGCAGTAGTAATCACAATGTTTAGTTGTGATAGTGTAAAAAATGTTAATACTTCAAATTTATCAGATGCAGCAACATTATTAGGTTCATTAAGCTCTAATTCAACAGTTCAGCAAATTACTACGCTTTTTGGTTTGTTAGATACCAATAAAGATGAAGCTATTAGCTCAACAGAAGCTATTGGTTCAGTGTCAGATAATTTTAATGTGTTGGATACAGATAATAATTCTAGCTTAAACTTAACTGAATTAACAGGTTTACTAAGTTTGCTAAAATAAATAGAAACCCTTGATAATAATAAGGCATACATTAATTTGTATGCTTTTTTTGTAGCTTATAGTTAACAATGCATATCTATAAAATAAGCCAATTGGTAGATGAAATTTAATGAAACATCTATTTGCTTTTTTTTACAGATATAATGCGAATATCTTTAAACTATCATTATGAAATTAAGTCATATATAATGAGAATAAGTTTAATCTTAAAATACAAATATTATGAAAACATTTATAAAAGCATTCATTTTGCCAGCCATAATTATAATGGCAACTTCAATAGAGGTAAATGCGCAAACAAAAAGGAATTCAGCAATAAAGAAAACGACGACTACAAAAAAGAATGTTGTCACTAAAACAAAAAGAATACCTAGTTCAAAAGTAACTTATAAAAAACCAACGAAAAAAGTGGTTTCAGTACGTTCAGTGCCTAATAAAAAAGTGGTAAAACATAAAGGGCAAACGTATTACTATGCTAATAATAAGTATTACACGCAGTCTCAAGGCCGTTATATCGTTATAGCACCAAAAGTAGGTTTTAGAATTAAAGTATTACCTACACATTTTAAAAAGGTAAAACATAATGCCCATAATTATTATAATGTAGATGGTACTTTTTATGTACAAATAGATAATGAGTATGAAGTAGTAGAGCCAGAAATAGGAACAATTGTTTACGAATTACCAGACGACTACGAAAAAGTAAACATTGATGGTCTAACGTATTACGAGTATGCTAATATTTTATACGAAAAAGTACAAATAGATGGCACTAGAGCTTACGAAGTAGTGGGTATTATAGACATGGAATAGATAATATATTTGATTAGATTGATTAGTTGATTGATAGAAAAGGAGGATAGTTTTTATAATTATTCTCTTTTTTGTTTTATTAAGATTTTATAATAAATCTTCTAATTATTCGTAATTTTGAAACTTATGCGATCGTAATAATAAGAGAATGTAATTAACGTTTAAAAATTATTACATCCAGAATTAAAGTAATGCAAAACACAACAATATTTTACATAGCCATTGCTGCAGTTACAGCGCTTTTATTAGCGCTGTTTCAGTATATATATAAATCAAAATTTAAGTCGAATTTAAAACACCTACTTACAGCACTAAGAACCATTTCTATATTCGGTATTTTACTATTACTCATTAATCCTAAGTTTGAATCCTTTACGTATTTTGACGAAAAACCAACATTAGTGCTTGCTGTTGATAATTCAGAATCGGTTTCTTATTTAAAACAAGCCGATAATGCAAAGCAGTTGTTAGATGCATTAGAAGAAAATTCAGAACTAAACGACCGTTTTAACATTGAAACCTACAGTTTTGGCAAATCAGTGTCGTCTTTAGATAGTTTAAATTTTAACAAGCGTCAATCTAATTTAGCATTAGCACTAAAACAATTTGGCGAAGTCTATGCTAACCAAACAGCACCAATTGTAATGCTTAGCGACGGAAATCAAACCTACGGTTCAGATTATAGTTATGTAGCCAAAAGCATTAAACAGCCTGTTTATCCGTTGATATTAGGAGATTCTACGGTGTATTCAGATTTAAGCATAAAGCAACTAAATGTTAATCGTTATGTGTACTTAAAAAATAAGTTTCCGGTTGAAATTATTGCAAACTACAGTGGTACGGAAAGCATAACTACAGAACTAAAAATTTGGTCTGGTAATTCCGTTGTGTTTAGAAAACAACTTCAGTTTAGTGCATCAAAAACCTCCGAAATTATATCAACAGCCTTAATGGCAAATAGTGTTGGTGTAAAAACGTATCGTGTTGAATTGGTGCCTTTAGAAAGTGAAAAAAATAAAGTCAATAATTCTAAGAATTTTGGTGTTGAAGTCATAGACCAGAAAACAAATATTGCTTTGGTTTACGACAGAATGCATCCAGATTTAGGTGCACTTAAAAAGTCAATTGAAAGTAATGAGCAACGCAGCGTTTCAATATTAAAGCCAAATGATTATTTGTCTAAAATAAATGACTTTCAATTAGTTGTATTGTATCAGCCAAACAATACATTTAATTCAGTTTTAAAAGAAATTCAAGACCAAAAAATCAATACATTTATTATTTCTGGCGAAACGACCAACTGGAATATCTTAAATGAAAGTCAAGATTATTTCAAACAAAAAATAACAAATCAAACCGAAAATTACCAACCGAGTTTAAACAGAAACTATGGAACATTCATCGTAGAAAATCTCGATTTCAGTAGTTTTCCACCTTTAAAATCGGAGTTTGGAACACTTCAAATTTCAGTGCCTTTTGAAACTTTATTATACAAATCAGTAAACGGAATTACTACTGAAGATGTATTACTGGCCACGATTGAAGTCGACGGAACAAAACATGCCATTCTTAATGGAGAAGATATTTGGAAATGGAGAGCACAATCTTTTCTAAACACCAATAGCTTCAACAATTTTGATGAATTTATTAATAAATTCGTTCAATATTTAAGTTCTAATAAAAAACGAAAGCGTATCAATATTGATTACAAATCATTTTATAACGGAAATGATGATGTTATAATTTCAGCGCAATATTTTAATAAGAATTTTGAGTTTGATAATTCAGCTTCACTAAGTATCATCTTAAAAAATAAAGAAGATGAGAGTATTAGAGAAGTGCCTCTTTTGCTAAATAATGGCAACTACACAGTAGATTTAAGTGGTATTAGTGCTGGTTTATATGATTTTACGATAAAGCATAATTCAGAGTCTGTTTCATCCTCTGGTAGTTTCCAAGTTTTAGAATATAATGTGGAGCAACAATTTCTTAACGCAGATATTTCCAAATTAAAAGCATTGGCAATAAATAGCGAAGGTGAAGCTTATTTTGCAAATCAATCTCAATTATTAATAGAGCATCTTCTTGCAGATAAGCGCTATGCAACCATTCAAAAAAGCACTAAAAATATCGTACCTTTGATAGATTGGAAATATCTGCTAGGCATCATAGTTTTAAGTCTTTTTGCTGAGTGGTTTATTAGAAAATACAACGGACTAATATAAACTAACATAAAATAAACATGGAAAAATTACCTAAAGTTGGATTGCCGATTTTAATCGGAATTATTATACTCGTCATTTTAGTGGCAAAATCAGCAGTAACCATTGGGCCAGGAGAAGGAGGCGTTTTATTTGAGCCTTTAGGAGAAGGGATTAATACAGAAAGAACCTATGGAGAAGGTTTTCATATTGTTGCACCTTGGAATGATATGATTATTCAAAAAGTACGTCAGCAATCTATATCAGATAACATGAATGTACTTTCTGTAAATGGACTAGATATTACCGTAAGTGGAACAATTTGGTTTGAACCTGAATATAAAAATCTAGGAAAATTAATTCAGACGAAAGGAGAAGATTACGTCAATGAATTATTGAGTCCTGCTATTAATGCAGCTGCAAAAAGTGTCGTAGGTCGTTATACACCAGAGCAATTATATTCTAGTAAAAGAGATATTATTGAGCTCGAAATCTTAGAACAAGTAAGGATAGAATTAGAAGGACAATACGTAAATGTAAAGCGTGTTTTAGTTGAAAACGTAAAACTACCTAACACTATTAAAGATGCTATTGAGCGTAAATTAAAGCAAGAACAAGAGTCTTTAGAATATGAGTTTAGACTAGAAAGTGCTAGAAAAGAAGCTGAAAAAGTAATTATTGAAGCTAAAGGTAAAGCAGAATCTAACCGTATTTTAAGTGCGTCGCTTACAGATAAGATTCTACAAGATAAAGGAATTGAAGCGACAGTAAAACTATCGGAATCACAAAATAGTAAAGTTATTGTTATTGGTTCTGGAGATTCTGGAATGCCAATTATTTTAGGAAATCAATAAAGTTTAAGTTGAAATAATAATTATTTCCTAAAAATGTGATTTTTTTAATCATAAATTAGGATTTAAAAATATTATTTCACAATCTTTGTAATAAGAAACAAAAACATGACATTTATTCAATTACATCATCATTTTCATACTAGCGATCAAGCGAGGTGAATTTGTATTGAATAATTTCAAGATATATTATAAAAACCCGTTTGAGAATTTCAAGCGGGTTTTTTATTTTTTAAACTCAGAGATTCTTAGACATTATCAAACTTAAAAATGAATAAACTAAAAATTGCAGTACAAAAATCAGGACGTCTTAATGAAGACTCCATGAGAATTTTAAAACAAATCGGAATTTCTGTAGATAATGGCAAAGACCAACTTAAAGCGTCGGCTCGTAACTTTCCTTTGGAAGTGTTCTATTTAAGAAATGGCGATATTCCTCAATATTTAAGAGATGGTGTTGTAGATGCAGCTATCATTGGCGAAAATGTTTTAATAGAAAAAGGAAACGATTTAACCATTGTAGAACGTTTAGGTTTTTCTAAATGTAAAGTATCTATTGCAGTACCAAAATCTTCAAACGCAACTAGTTTAAAGGATTTAAATGGTAAACGTATTGCAACATCGTATCCAAATACAGTAAATCAGTTTTTAGATAAAGCAGGTGTTAAAGCAAACTTGCACATCATTAATGGTTCTGTAGAAATCGCACCAAATATTGGCTTAGCAGACGGTATTTGTGATATTGTTTCTAGTGGAAGCACTTTATTTAAAAACGGACTAAAAGAAATAGATGTCTTATTAAAATCTGAAGCTGTATTGGCAACATCGCCTTTAATTTCTGATGAAAATCAAGAATTGATTGATAAAATTCAATTCCGATTAAAATCTGTTTTAAAAGGAAGAGGTAGTAAGTACGTCTTGTTAAATGCACCAAACGAAAACCTTGAAAAAATAATTGGTTTATTGCCAGGAATGAAGAGTCCAACGGTTTTACCTTTAGCTACTGAAGGTTGGAGTTCTGTGCACTCAGTGATTAATAAAAATGATTTTTGGGAAATTATTGACGAATTAAAAGCTAATGGAGCAGAAGGTATATTAGTTTGTCCAATTGAAAACATGGTGTTATAAATTCCTGCGAAAGCAGGAATCTCAAGATTATATTGAGTGCTTTAAGAATTATAAAATATGAAATTACATATTAATCCAGATAAATCAACCTGGTCAGAGTTATTAAAAAGACCAACTCAAACCATTGGAGACATTGAAGCGACTGTAAAAACGGTTTTTAATGAGATTCAAACTAATGGCGATAGTGCAGTTGAAAAATACACATCAAAGTTCGATGGTGTTACACTTATAAATAATGTGGTTACGCCAGAAGAAATAGCAGAAGCAGCCAACAACGTTGATGAAAATCTAAAATCGGCAATACAATTAGCAAAAGCTAATATTGAAAAATTTCATAGTGCTCAAAAAACAGATAAAGTTTTTGTAGAAACGATGTCTGGTGTAAGCTGTTGGCAAGAAAAACGGCCTATTCAAAAAGTCGGACTTTATATTCCTGGAGGAACAGCACCTTTGTTTTCAACGGTTTTAATGTTGACTGTTCCTGCACAGATTGCAGATTGTAAGGACATTGTGTTATGTTCGCCACCAAACAAAGAAGGAAAAATTGCTAACGAAATTTTATATGCTGCACAATTATGTGGCGTTACTAAAATTGTAAAGGTTGGAGGAATTCAAGCCATTGCTAGTTTAACTTTTGGTACAGAAACAATTCCACAAGTTTATAAAATATTTGGCCCTGGTAATCAGTTTGTAACGGTTGCAAAGCAATTAGCGACGCAATATGGTGTTGCTATTGATATGCCAGCTGGTCCAAGTGAACTTTTGGTAATGGCAGACGATTCTGCAAATGCTGCTTATGTGGCTTCAGATTTATTGAGCCAAGCTGAGCATGGAGCAGATAGCCAAGTGATTTTGGTGACGACATCTAAGAATTTTGCCGATAAAGTAAGTACAGAAGTTGTATCCCAATTAGAAGCTTTACCAAGAAAAGAATTGGCTAAGGTTTCCATTTCAAACTCAAAGTCAATTGTGGTTAATGATTTTGAAACTGCTTTAGAATTAATTGATGCTTATGGTCCTGAACATTTTATAGTTGCTACTGAAAACGATGATTTTTTTGTTGAAAATATCAGTAATGCTGGTTCTGTTTTTATTGGAAATTACACACCAGAAAGCGCAGGCGATTATGCTTCAGGTACTAATCATACCTTACCAACTAATGGATTTTCAAAAGCGTATTCAGGTGTGAATTTAGACAGTTTCCAAAAAAGTATGACCTTTCAAAAAATATCGAAAGAAGGGATTCAAAATATAGGAAATGCTATTGAACTTATGGCAGAAGCAGAAGGGTTGCAAGCGCATAAGAATGCGGTAACTCTAAGATTGAAAGACTTGGAGAAAATGTACTGAACTCGTTTCAGTATTATAAATAAGTTAAAAATAAAATGTTGTGTCATGCTGAACTTGTTTCAGTATCTCAACTAAACTAAAGATTCTGAAATAAATTCAGAATGACAATATGAAAAATTTCAACATAAATAATCTATTAAGAGATAACATTCGTAACATCAAACCTTATTCTTCCGCAAGAGATGAATATAAGGACATTACAGACGGAATGCTGTTTATTGATGCCAATGAAAATCCGTTTAATACAAACGTAAATCGTTATCCAGACCCTCAGCAAGTCAAATTGAAACGTCAATTAGCAGATTTAAAAGGAGTTTCAGAAAAAAATATCCTTTTAGGAAACGGAAGTGATGAAGTGTTAGACTTAATATTTAGAGCGTTTTGCGAACCAAATCGTGATAAAATTATTACGTTGCCACCAACTTACGGCATGTATTCTGTGTTGGCTAATATTAATGCGGTGGAGAATGTAGAAATTCAATTACAATCGGACTTTCAGCCGAATATTGAATCAATTTTAGAAGCTGCCAACAAGCAAACGAAGGTGTTGTTTTTGTGTTCGCCAAATAATCCAACAGCCAATAGTTTTGAAGCGAATAGAATAGAAGAATTATTACATAAGTTTAAAGGAATTGTAGTGATTGATGAAGCGTATATCGATTTTTCAAAAGAAGAAAGTTGGTTAAAACGTTTGCAAGAATTTCCAAATTTAATCGTAACACAAACCTTGTCTAAAGCTTATGGTTTAGCCGGAATCCGATTAGGAATTTGTTTTGCGTCTGAAGCAATTATATCTGTTTTAAACAAAATAAAACCACCATATAATATTAATCAACTAACGCAAGATAAAGCCTCAGAACGATTAAATACTATGGAAACAATAAAGGAAGAAGTTAGCACAATTTTATCTGAACGCGAATTATTAGCGGAAAAGTTAAAAGATATTTCACTTGTAGAAACAGTTTACTTATCAGACGCTAACTTTTTGCTAGTCAAGGTAGATGATGCTAATAAACGATATGCGGAATTAGTTAAAAAAGGAATTGTGGTAAGAAATAGAACAACTCAAGCTTTGTGTGAAAATTGTTTGAGGTTCACAGTTGGAACTCAGGTTGAGAATGAGAAATTAATCGAAGTATTAAACCAATTATAACAATGGTTGTCAGTCTTGCGAAGGCAGGAATCCAAAATGATAAACTATAATTTAAAATAGATTCCTGCCAACGCAGGAATGACAGATAAAGATGAAACCAGTATTATTCATAGACAGAGACGGAACACTAATTAAAGAACCTGCAGACGAGCAAATAGATTCGTTTGAGAAATTAGAGTTCTACCCAAAAGTATTTCAATATTTAAGCAAAATCGCTAAAGAATTGAATTTTGAAATCGTGATGATAACCAACCAAGATGGTTTAGGCACTGAGGTTTATCCTGAAGATACTTTTTGGCCAGTTCATAATTTTGTTCTAAAAACGTTTGAAGCTGAAGGTATAGTTTTTAAAGAACAGTTCATTGACAGAACATTTGCCAAAGACAATGCGCCAACCCGAAAGCCAAATACAGGCTTATTAACCAAGTATTTTTCTGAGGATTATGATTTAGCAAATTCATTTGTCATTGGAGACCGATTAACTGATGTAGAATTAGCTAAGAATTTAGGTGCTAAAGGCATTTTTATTAATGACAACACCAATTTAGGAACTGATGAAGTTACCGTTAGTAATGCTGAATTAGAAGACTACATCGCTTTAGAAACAAACGATTGGGAAGTTATTTATAAATTCCTGAAAACCACAGAACGTGTTGGTTCTATAGAACGAAACACCAATGAAACAAAAATTAAAATCGACCTAAATTTAGATGGAACCGGAAAAAGCAACATTGATACTGGTATTGCGTTTTTCGACCATATGTTAGACCAAATTTCGCGTCATGGTCAATTAGATTTAAACATTAAAGTTGATGGCGATTTGGAAGTTGATGAACACCATACTATTGAAGATACAGCAATTGCACTTGGCGAAGTATTTGCTACAACTTTAGGAAACAAACTAGGTATAGAACGTTACGGATTTTCTCTACCAATGGACGATTGTTTGGCGCAAGTAGGTATTGACTTTGGAGGTCGGAATTGGCTCGTTTGGGAAGCCGAATTTAAACGTGAAATGATTGGAAAAATGCCAACAGAAATGTTTTATCATTTTTTCAAGTCTTTTACAGATGGCGCAAAATGTAACCTTAACATTAAAGTAGAAGGCGATAACGAACATCATAAAATTGAAGCCATTTTTAAAGCCTTTGCAAAAGCGATTAAAATGGCTGTAAAGCAAGATGTGGAAAAAATGATTTTGCCGAGTACAAAGGGAATGTTGTAAAGATTTGTCATTCCTGCAAAAGCAGGAATCCACTTTAAAGAATTAAATAATTAGATTCCTGCCTTCGCAGGAATGACAATAAATTGTCAATGAAATTATCAATAGTAAATTACGGAGCAGGAAACATAAAAAGCATCCAATTCGCCTTTAAGCGATTAGGTGTAGAAGCTGTTTTAAGTAACAATCCAGATGAAATTATTGCTTCAGATAAAGTGATTTTTCCAGGAGTAGGCGAAGCGAGTTCAGCAATGAAAATGCTTAAAGAAAGTGGTTTATACCAATTGATTCCAACATTAAAACAACCGGTTTTAGGTATTTGTTTGGGTATGCAGCTTATGTGCAACCACACTGAGGAAGGCGATACTAAAGGTTTAGGGATTTTTAATACTGAAGTGAAACGGTTTTCAAACAAGGTCAAAGTGCCTCAAATGGGTTGGAATACCATTTCAAACTTAAAATCTGATTTATTTAAAGATATTAAGGATAACGAATTTATGTATTTGGTACATAGTTATTATGTTGAAAATTGTGACGAATCCATTGCCACATCAAATTACGAATTAGAATATGCTTCGGCATTAGAAAATGATAATTTTTATGGTGTTCAGTTTCATCCAGAGAAGAGTGGAAAGACAGGAGAGCAGATATTAAAGAATTTTATTGAATTATAAAGCTATTTGCTATTAGCTGTTAGCCCTTTGCTAAGAGCCAAAAGCGAAAAGCCAAAAGCTAAAAGATGAGAATAATACCAGCAATAGATATCATAGAAGGAAAGTGCGTAAGACTCACAAAAGGTGATTACGACACTAAAAAAATATATAACGAAAACCCGTTAGAAGTCGCCAAATCTTTTGAAGATGCAGGTATTGAGTATCTTCATGTTGTAGATTTAGATGGAGCAAAAGCGAGTCACATCGTAAACTATAAAGTTTTAGAAAGCATTGCAACTAAAACCAATCTTAAAATAGATTTTGGTGGAGGCTTAAAATCTGACGAAGATTTGAAAATCGCCTTTAATTCTGGAGCCAATCAAATTACAGGAGGAAGTATTGCAGTAAAGAATCCAGATGTTTTTCAAAATTGGATTTCAAAATTTGGAGCAGAGCGCATCATTCTTGGAGCCGATTGCAATAATGAAAAAATCGCGATTAGTGGATGGCAAGAAGAAAGTACTTTAGAAGTGATTCCTTTTATTAAAGACTATCAAGCTAAAGGTATTCAATATGTGATTTGCACAGATATTTCAAAGGATGGTATGTTAGAAGGCCCAAGTTTTGAGTTGTATGAGAGGATTTTAGAGGAAAATAAGAATATAAAGCTTATTGCTTCTGGTGGTATTTCAAAATTTGATGAATTGCCTCAACTAAAAGAAATGGGCTGCGAAGGTGTTATTATTGGTAAGGCCATTTACGAGAATAGAATAAGTTTAAAAGAATTAGAGAATTTTATAATTAATGGATAATCAAATTGTTGTTATTCCTGCGAAGGCAGGAATCCACTTTGAAGAATTAAATAATTAGATTCCTGCCTTCGCAGGAATGACAGAAAACTATGTTAACAAAAAGAATAGTACCATGTTTAGACATTAAAAACGGAAGAACCGTTAAGGGTGTCAACTTTGTAGATTTAAGAGATGCAGGCGACCCAGTTGTATTGGCAAAACAATATGCAGACTTAGGTGCAGATGAATTGGTGTTTTTAGATATTGCTGCGACTTTAGAAAATCGAAGAACCATGCATGATATGGTTTTAAAAGTAGCGGAACAAGTCAATATTCCGTTTACAGTTGGTGGTGGAATTTCATCTATTGAAGACGTAGATGATTTGTTGCATTGCGGCGCAGATAAAGTATCTATTAATTCTTCGGCGGTAAAACGACCAGAATTAATTAGTGAGTTATCTCAAAAATTCGGCAGTCAATGTGTTGTTGTAGCTATTGATGCCAAAGAGGTTGAAGGCGAATGGTTGGTGCATTTAGCAGGAGGAACTATTCCAACAGAAATAAGATTGTTCGATTGGGCAAAAGAAGTAGAAGAACGAGGCGCAGGAGAGATACTATTTACGTCTATGAATCATGATGGTACAAAAGCCGGATTTGCAAATGAGGCTTTAGCACATTTATCTGATTTGGTTAATATCCCGATTATAGCTTCAGGTGGTGCAGGAACTATTCAACATTTTGTAGATACCTTTAAAGATGGTAAAGCAGATGCAGCATTAGCAGCAAGCGTGTTTCATTTTGGCGAAATACCAATATTAGAATTAAAAGAAGAATTAAAAAAACAGGATATTCCTGTGAGAATATAAATGTCATTTTGAACGAAGTGAAGAATCTCACAATTAATTATGAGATTTCTCGTCGCTTTGCTCTGTCGAAATGACAAAAAAGAAATAATTATGAACGTAGATTTTAATAAAAGTCCAGATGGCTTAGTACCAGCAGTAATTCAAGATGCGGCAACTAACAAAATATTAATGTTGGGTTATATGGATGCTGATGCATTAAAGAAAACCATTGATACTAAATTAGTCACATTTTTTAGCAGGTCTAAGCAGCGACTTTGGACAAAAGGCGAGGAGAGTGGCAATGTTTTAAATTTAGTAGATATAAAACTAGATTGTGATAGTGATGCTTTATTAGTTAAAGCAAGTCCGGCAGGTCCTACATGCCATAAAGGAACAGATACATGTTGGAACGAAACTAATGCTCAAACCTATGGTTTTATTTCAGAATTAGAGGAAACGATTGCTTCGAGAATAAAAGTCGGTAACTCTGAAAAGTCTTATGTAGCTTCTTTATTTGAAAAAGGTATTAATAAAATTGCCCAAAAAGTAGGGGAGGAAGCTGTAGAAGTGGTTATCGAAGCAAAAGATGATAATGATGATTTGTTTTTAGAAGAAAGTGCAGATTTATTGTTTCATTATTTAATGTTACTTCAGGCAAAAGGGTTTAAATTAAATGATGTGGTTGACGTATTGTTAAAGAGAAATTAAAATCTTTGCATATAATTTAAATTTTTAAGAATAAATGTAAATTTTAAACGTATTATCGTTTAAATAAGTATTTTACGGAATAATTTTGTTAAAAATAACTCTTTTATTTCTTTAATATGTATCGTTTCAATCTTGCTCTTGCACTATTAATTGCTTTTACTTTTTCAACATTTTCTGAAGCTCAACAGAAATGTGCTACTGACATAAAAAGACAAGAATTGCTTTTAGATCCTAATTTTGTTGAATTAGAAAGGTTAACTGAGGAAAAGGCTATGGAGGCTTTAAAAAATAGAGACCTATCTAAAATGACAAATGTCTTAACAATACCAGTTGTTATACATGTTTTGCATTTAGGAGAGGCAGAAGGTGTAGGCTCAAATATATCAGATGCTCAAATACAAAGTAGCATAGATAATCTTAATGATTATTATCGTGGTCAAATTCCAACAAGTGCAGTGGACTTTGAGATTGAATTTGTATTAGCACAACGAGATCCCAACTGTAACGCAACAGATGGAATTCTGAGAGTTGATGCTTCAGGATTACCTGGTTATTCTGATTATGGTGTAAATGTTTCAAATAGTAATGGAGCTGATTATTCGGATATTGTAACATTTAGTAGTTGGCCTAAAAATGAATATTTCAACATATGGATTGTCACGGAATTAGATAATAATGATGGCGGATATGGCTATCAAGGCTACGCCTATTATTATGGTGAAAATTATACGAATCATGGCTCTGTAATGATGGCTTCCGTTTTTGGTTACGACCCAGGAAATACAAATGGTTGGGGATTAAATTCAAATGGAGATAATAGTACTGTAGTTCATGAAGCAGGTCATTATTTAAATTTACATCATACATTTATTGGTGATGGTATAGGAAATGATTGCCCATTAGATGCTGTTGTTGGTACAGATAGTGATGGTTGTGCAGATACAGTGCCACATAGAAGAGAAACAAGTACATGTCCTGTAATTAATAGTTGTACCGGACTGCCATGGGTAGATAGCAATACCATCAATAATATAATGGGTTATTATAGCTGTTCAGACCGACTTACAAACGATCAAAAAACTAGAGTAAGAGGGATAATGGAAGGCACATTGATTGTTAAATCTAAAGGAGCTACGCCATTAGATCCGAGTTATATTGCTCCTATGACAGCATGTAGCACTAATTCTTCTCCTTCTGTATATGCCGGAATATTAAGCGTAGAGTTAAATGGAAATATTGAATCATCTTCATATTCACAAAATGATGGTGGAAACATAGATCTCGCTTCTTGTTCAAATTCTTTTATTATAGATGCATCGGTTTCTAATACTTTAAATGTAGGAATGTATACTAATAATTTTCAACAATTAGGTGTGTGGATAGACTGGAATAATGACGGAGATTTTGACGATGATTCTGAATTTCAGCATTTTTCTCAAGATATATCTGCTAACGCAACTGTACCTATCGTGTTAAGCTATCCAACAGCAATACCGTATGGAGACTATGTGAGAATGCGATTAATAACCGATGTAGATGATGGTTATACTGGTGTAGGTCTAATTAATTCATCATGTTATTCGTCGTTAATCTATGGTCAATCAGAAGATTATTCAATTTATGTGGAATCCAATGTAAATACAACGTATACTTATAATAATGGTTGGTCACCAACCAACCCAATAGGTGTATCAAATTCTTCGGATACATTCATAATTGAAGCAGGTACTGCAAATATCTCTGCTAATACAAGTTGTAATACGGTTTCGGTAGATCCAGGAGCAGCCCTTACTATAGATTCGGGAGTAATACTTTCTACTTCTTTAGTGACATTAAATTCTACTTCACAACAATTTTCTAGTTTAATTTCGGATGGCTCTATAACAGGTTCAGTTGTGTATAATAGATATGTGTCCTTGGTAGGATTTGAAATTGGTGGAACTAACGATTTAATTTCTGCTCCAATATCTGGACAACTTTTTCCTGATTTTGCAACATTAAATGTTCTTAATTTGCCAGCTTCACTTTTAGTTAGAGCATTTGCACCTTACAATACAGCTGCAGGTGAATACCAAAATTATGATATTGTAACTAATTTACTAACCACAATCGAAGCTGGTAAAGGTTATAGAACTGCTACCACTGATGGAGGAACATTATCATTTATTGGTTCTCCAATTAATACTGATGTATTAGATATACCTATAACAGATGCTTCTGCTGGCTTTGCTTGGAATTTAATAGGTAACCCTTATCCATCTTATATTGATTTTGAAGACTTTTTCACTGAGAATTCTACTGAACTTGCTACTGGAACAGCTTTTCAGGCTGTATATGGTTATGATGGTGATGCCAATGATGGATGGACGGTTTGGAATTTAGCAACTATTGCAAACACAACAGTAACAGAGTTAATTGCTCCAGGACAAGGGTTTTATGTGAAATCTAAATCTGGAGGCGGATTAATTGATTTTACCACAAGTATGAGGCGTGTTGGAACGTCGGATGATTTCATTGCTGGTAGAAGTTCAAATTCTAATGTTGCATTTTGTAAGCTAAATTTAACTAGTGATTTTAAGACTGTTTCGACAGAAATCTATTTTATTGAGGGAACTACAAGAGGATTAGATTCTGGTTACGATGCAGGTTCTTATAGAGGTAGTGCTGGTCAGTTCTCAATATTCTCTAACTTAGTAGAGGATAATGAAGGGTTAGACCTCGCTATACAATCGTTACCATATAATGATTTAAACAATACTATAGTACCTATAGGTATTAACTCAACTGCGAATGAACAAATAACAATTTCAATTGATAGCTTTTCTAACATACCAACAGATGTAAATATTTATTTCAATGATACTTTAGAAAATACATCAGTATTATTAAATACAGGTGAATATAGTTTTACGCCATCTCAAGATCTTTTTGGTACAGGACGTTTTTATATTCAATATGCCACTCAATCATTATCAGTCAATTATAATGAATTAAACAACCTTACTATATTTACAGAGCAATCTACTAATAGCATAGTAATTGATGGATTATTGAACTCAGGCAGTATAGCTCAGTTATATGACATACAAGGACGTTTTGTACTCAATAAACAATTAAATTCTTCCAATGTTTCTAATAGGATAAACGTGTCTTCGTTAAGTACTGGTATCTATATATTAAAAATTTCAGACCAAAATAACTTCAAAACTAAAAAAGTAGTACTAAAATAAAATCTATAAAATAAATTAATATTGAGGCTACTTATATATTAGTGGCCTTAATAATTTTACGTAGTTATAAATAGTATATAGGCTCAAATATAATTAATAGAAAGTTTACAAGACTTTCAATATATACATAAACAATTGTTTAATAAGGCTATAATGGCGTTTTTTAGTGGTTTGGATCCTTTTTAAGTACTGCATATTGGCTACTAAGCAGACAATCCATTAAGTCGTGGACTTCATCGATGAACTACTTTTTTAGACGTTTAACCGTTTATCGAACAAATATACCTTTTGTCGGATTTTTGTATCTTTAATCGATTAAATAATTTTTTTAATCGATTTTTTTTGCGTTTAATCGATTGTATGTGAATGTTTTATAATTTTGAACCAGAAATTTAACCTAACTTAAATATCAAATATTATGAAATTCAAAAAAATTACTTTACTTGCGTTATTAACCCTTTCTTTAACAAATCTTATTGGTGCTCAAACTGATTATACTTATATCGATGGTATTAGGAGTCCTTCAGGTGTTATTACATCAATAGATAATTTAATCATTCAGTCTGGTACTTTAAATATAAATACTAATATGACTGTTGCAACCATTACTGTAAAACCAGGATCTATTTTAACTGTAGAGACAGGAGTTACTTTAACAGCCACTTTAATAGATCTTGAATCTACATCATCATCATATTCTAGTTTTTTATGTGAAGGAACTTACATTGGTTTAGCTAACTACCATAGACATACAGAACAAATTGGTACTAATGATTTAATCTCAGCACCAGTTTCGGGTCAAGCCTTTGCAGCTTTTGCTACTGTTAATACGAACTTAGCATCTTCAGGAAACCTTAGAGCTTTTGGACCTTTTGATACGTCTTTAGGATCTTATATTAATTATGATGTCTTAGGTAATGCTACCACTTTTATAAGTGCAGGACAAGGATATAGAGCTGCGACAACTGATGGCGCTGGATTAACCTTTACTGGTACGGTTGAAACTGGTGATGTTTTAGGAATTCCTATTTCTGATGGAGCCTTTGGAGCTCAGTGGAATTTAATAGGAAACCCTTATCCTTCTTACATTGATTTCGAAGCGTTCTTTGATCATAATAAAACTCAGTTTCAGACAGGTGCTTATCAAGCTATATATGGTTACGATGGTGATGCCTCAGACGGATGGGTAATTTGGAACCAAGCAGTTATTGATTCTCCTATAACAACAGAAAAATTAGCTCCAGGTCAAGCGTTTTTTGTAAAGTCTAAAATGGGAGGAGGATCAGTTGATTTTACAGCTTCTATGCGTACTACTGGAACTTCAGATGATTTCATCGCAGGAAGATCAGAAACAACTTCACCTCACCATGGATATATTAAATTAAATTCTAGTTCTGATGGTTCTAATTTTAGTACCGATATATACTTCAATAGTAATGCAACAAGCAGCTTTGATCCAGGATATGATACAGGTCTTTATGGACAAACGGCTCCAGAATTTTCAATATACTCTAATTTAGTTGAAGAGAATACAGGTGTAGCTCTTGCTATTCAGGCATTAAATCCAGATTCTATGTATGATGCTGTAGTGCCATTAGGTGTTAATGCTTTACAAGGTCAATTAGTTACTATTAGTATTTTAGATACTGATATGCCAGATAATGTAGAAATCTATTTAGAAGATACATTAAATAATACGTCAACATTATTAAATACAAATGATTTTGTTTTCACTCCAGAATCAGATATTTCAGGAACAGGTCGTTTTTATCTTAACTATACTACTAACGCATTGAGTGTAGTGGATTCAGAATTAGAAGCGATTAGTATTATTTCTAATAATAATAATGAAACAATTGAGATAAAAGGACAGTTATATAGTGATACAAAAGCCGAATTATATGATACAAATGGTCGTTTAATATTAGAAAGCGCCTTAAATTCAAAAAGTACAACTCAAATTTTAGATGTTAAATATTTAACTCCAGGAGTTTATATCCTTGCATTAAATGGAAATAAAGCAAATGAAAAGAGAGTAGAAAAATTAATTATAAATTAAATGATTTTATTGATTGTTAGTTAAGTTGTTGTTTATTTAATAGCTACCATAATCGATGCCCTAACCCAGATTATGGTAGTTTTTAAAAAAAATGAATAGAGTTATCTCTGTTCATTTTTTTGTTTTTTACAATTTTAAAATTCAGAATACTTTTGGAATTTAATTTAAAATAACGTTCTTGTTAAGATGTTTGATAAACGTTATTATTACCTCATTAAAATTCAATATCTAGGTTATCGTTTTCATGGTTGGCAAAAACAACCTGATGTAAAAACGGTTCATTTAATGATAGATCGTACTTTAAAGTACATTCTTAAAGATATAAAATTTAAAACATTAGGCGCTGGGAGAACAGATGCTATGGTTTCTGCAAATGAAGCGGCATTAGAATTGTTTATATATAATCAACCTATTCTAGATTTTGTAGAATTCTTAGATCTATTTAATCATAATTTGCCTCAAGATATTAGAGCTTTATCCATTAAAGAAGTTGATAATAAATTTAATGTTATTCAAGATTCAAAGTTAAAAGAATATCACTACGTATTTTCTGAAGGTAGAAAAAACCACCCATTTTGTGCACCAATATTAACAACAATATTAGAACCTCTAGATGTTGATTTAATGAAGAAAGGAGCAAATCTATTTGAAGGTTCTCATAATTTTAAAACCTACTGTTATAGAGCAACAGATAAAGGAGAGTACTATAGAGCAATCGAGGTTTCAGAAATTGTTGACAATACAATCTATAAGGCTAATTTCTTCCCAGAATCATCATATGTTTTTAAAGTTGTTGGAAAAGGCTTTATGAGAAATCAGATACGATTAATGTTTGGTTGCCTTATTAAATTGGGCCGAGGAGAAGTTACATTAGATTATATTGAATCTACCCTAAAGCCAGATAGTACAGAGGTTATGGACTACATAGCTCCCGCATCAGGTTTAATTTTACATTCTGTAGAATTTCAATAAATGTGTAATCACAAAAAAAGGTACTAGATTTACATCTAATACCTTTTTTTAATTGGTTGATTATTAAATTTCAATTAACCCATTGCTTTTTTATTGCAAGCTTTGCAAACCATATTAAAAATATACATACTACGATTACCATAATAGGCATAATAATAGTGACTCCAGTCATATCAACAGTTGCAAATAAATAAACATGTTGAGTTATCGCACCTAACGCCGAAATAATAAAAAGCACATGTGCCCATTTTTTTCTAATTAATAAGGCAATACAGCCTAAAAAACCACAAAAAACAGCCAACGCAAACGCTGCCGTATACCAAGTAGGATATTCAATTAAATATTCTGCTTGTTGATCTGTTGGTAACTGAGCAATCATTTCATCAGTAACAAATGCTCTTGCTAAGTAAGCCATAACACCAGCACCATTCCAAAATAATGCTAATACACTCACTATCCAATACCAAATTGGAGGTTTGTTCATAGAGTTAATCATAATAGAGTTAATTAATTAGTTAGTTATTAGTGAAATTTCACACCATATCAATTAACAATTTATGAAAAAAATTGTAAAACTATGAATTGCAATATGTAATTAATTTATAATAAGGTTAAAAAGTTTAACCTACAACATGAAGCTTTGGCTCTTTGTTTACAAATTTTCCGTCAACAGATTCACCTAAGATTAGTACCTCTTTAGAACGTTCGTACATTTTAATTGCACGATGCATCTGTAATTTAGTACCACTGTATAGTTTAACACCTGATCTTGAGCCTTTATTTCTAATTTCAATATAGTAACCGTCCTTTAGTTTAGTTGGTCTTGTTGCTGGTCTACCCATAAATATTATATATGTTTTTAAAAGTAGTGCATAATAGCAAAAAATCTCACAACTCACAAGTTTATTATTGAACAATTGTCAACCACTTATCCACTATTAGTTTATCTCACTTATTTTAAATGTTTTCAGGGATTATTGTTTTGAGTTAAGACTTATTGCATTAGAGCAAATCATATCAAACAAGGAATTGCACCTTTGTATTAAACCAATAATATTGGTCCAAATTGAGGCAGTTTTAAGATCTACGTCTATATCCATGTTTCTATTACATTAATATTTTAAAAACATTTAAATAAATGAAAGAGCAATTTAATACAGCGTTAGGAAATTTATATGAAAAATTAATCGGTTGGTTCAATGCCATTATTGAAAGCATACCGAATATGATACTAGCAATTGTCGTTATGGTTGCTGCATATTATGCGGCCAAATACGTCAGTAAGTTAGTAACTAAACTTATTGATAAAAGGGTGGAGCAAAAATCAATTAAAGGAGCAATATCTAGAGTCAGTGCAGTAATTGTGGTAGCACTTGGTTTATTCATGGCATTAGGAGTTCTAAATCTAGGAAAAGCTTTAACGTCATTACTTGCAGGTGCTGGTGTAGTTGGTTTAGCTATAGGTTTGGCACTTCAAGGCACACTTGCAAACACATTTGCAGGTTTAATTCTGTCTTTTAGAAAGAAAATACAAATAGGACATTGGGTAGAGACTACAGGGTATTCTGGAGAAGTGATGGATATAAATCTTAAAGATTTTACACTTAAAGAAGCAGATAACAACATTGTGATTATACCAAATAAGACAATTTTAGATAATCCACTAAAAAATTACTCACTTACCACAAAAATGAGAGTATTTATAGAATGTGGTGTAGGTTATGAATCTGATTTAGAAAAAGTAGAACAATTAACAAAAGATGTTATTGCCAACACTTTCGATCAAGTTAAATCAGCTGATGATGTAGAGTTTTATTACACAGAGTTTGGTGGAAGTTCTATTAATTACTTATGTCGATTCTGGATTGATGCAGAAAGTATGCTAGAGAAAATGAGAGCAAAAACAAAAGCCATTATTGAAATAAAGAAAGCTTACGATAAGGAAGATATCAATATTCCATTCCCTATAAGAACATTACAGTTCGATAATAAGTTAGATGTTAAAGCCTCAAATTTAAAAGAAGCATTCGCTAATAATCAAAACTAATAATCTGTTTTTGCTTAATGTGATACAAGTTAATATAATACTCATAAGAGCAAACGCAACAATAATATCAATGCGATATTTGTAATATAATAATCATTAAAACAATTCAATATGAAAAAATTAAGTTATTTATTTATAGCCTTATTCAGTTTAAGTTTATTAACTACAAGCTGCAGAGAGCAAAAAAGTACAGGAGAAAAAATTGAGGACGCTGTAGAAGATACAGGTGATGCTATGGAAGATGCAGCAGAGGATGTTTCAGATGAAGTAGAAGATGCTGTAGACGATAATAAATAATAGTGTCTATTAAATACTAAAATTAAAAAGCCATCATTTCGATGGCTTTTTATATTTTTATAAAAATTAGATTATCAAATTTCAGATATATTATGAGTTATACAATACCTAAAGACGTCCTTAATTTTTTTAAAAAACTCGAAAAAAATAACGACCGTGAATGGTTTAATGATAATAAGCCCGAGTTTAAAACTATTGAGGCCAAAATGAAAACCATTTATAATCATCTGGGCGACTTAATGAATACTCATGATCAGATTGAAAAGATTAAAATCTTTAGGATATATAGAGATGTGCGTTTCTCAAAGAATAAATTGCCATATAAAACTCACTTTAGCGGCTCATTTGCGAGAAAAAAACCTGAATTAAGAGGTGGCTATTATTTACATATTCAGCCTAATAACGAATCGTTTATAGCAACAGGTTTTTGGCAACCTAGTAAAGAAGATTTATTAAGAATTAGAAAAGAGTTTGAAATGGACGACAGTGAGATGCGAGACATTCTAAACAACAAAACCTTTAAATCAACTTGGGGGAATTTTGTGGGTGAGGAATTAAAAACAGCACCTAAAGGCTTCAATAAAGAACATTCTGCAATAGATCTAATACGTAAGAAGCAATTTATATTTACCAAAAACTACACAGATAAGGAAGTATTAGCAGATGGTTTTATTGAAGAAGTCAATGAATCTTTTAAGAACATAAGACCATTTTTTGATTATATGAGTGATGTACTTACCACCAACCTTAATGGAGAATCATTACTCTAAACAAATTATAAGTTTTGAAGCACTTCTTCAGAATTAAAAAGCTGAACACTTTGTATTAAACGTTCCTTTATAATATTCGTCATTCGTTTATTAAGGGCAGATGAGTTTTTAATGTATTCCTCATATTCATCAACCGTAAACTGACCTATAACCATTCCTTTTAAAGAATTTCTAAATTTTATGTCTTTTTTAATGGCATTAGAAATGTAATTCAGTTGTTTATCTAAATTTAAATCTAAGAAAACATTCTTATGTTTTCTGATATAGTTTTTAAACACAGCTATTAATAAATCATGTTGTAATTTTATTATTGGTCTTAAAGTTTTATTCTGAAAGGACTCTTCTGCACTCGTAGTTTCATAGACTTTAGCAGATAATATTTGTGGTCTTATAGAGAGTAGGTTGTTCAATCTTGAAGCCATATTGAAAACATTAAGGATTAATACTCAACTAAATTAAGTAATTAAGATACCGCTAAATTTAGAATAGCAGTTTCTTGTTAACGCTGTTATTAACAATGTGCATTTTAGTATCTAAAAAACGAATGAAGATTTGAAGAAAATTGTTACTTGAAGCTTTACCTTTATAGTATAATTATAACAAAAAAAATAAAACATACATATGAGATTTCATACTAGAAAATGGGTCAAACCCGAAGATTTAAATCCAAATGGTTCCTTGTTTGGAGGACAACTTTTGGCTTGGATAGACGAAGAAGCTGCACTTTATACGATAATACAATTCGAAAATTCAAAAATTGTTACCAAATTCATATCCGAAATTAATTTTATGAGTTCTGCTGTACAAGGAGATATTGTTGAGCTAGGAATTGAAGTAATTAAGTTTGGCAAATCATCAATTACATTAAAATGTGAAGCTAGAAATAAGATGACAAGAGAGACAATTCTAACTGTAGATAATATAGTTATGGTAAACTTAGGAAAGGATGGCAAACCTAAGCCACATGGAAAAACTGAAATTGAATTTGTAAAAGATAGATTAGCCGATAAATAAACTTATTTACTTAAGGCCAACTCGTAAATTTCTAAATCAAAATACTTAACAGCCGCTAAAACGTGATCAAAAATATCACCTATTATAAACTCATAGTTTTCCCAACGTTGATCTTTACTAAAACAATAGATTTCCATTGGGATGCCTTGAGCAGTAGGCTCTAACTGACGTACCATCAATGTCATATTTTCATTGATAGCAGAATGGTTTTCTACGTAAGTTTGAAGATATTTTCTAAACACACCAAAATTGGTAAGATTAACTCCGTTGATCAAAACAGATTTATCTGCGCCATGTTCAGTATTATATTCAATGATTTCTTTTGATTTATTTTCTATATAATCGGAAACTAACTGAATTTTTTTAAGTTTTTCAATGTCTTCAGCATTCAAAAATTTAATCGTAGAAACTTTAATAATTACAGACCTCTTAATTCTACGACCACCAGAATCTTTCATGCCTCGCCAGTTTTTAAACGAATCAGAAATCAACGCATAGGTTGGAATGGTGGTAATAGTCATATCCCAATTCTGAACCTTTACTGTTGCTAAATTTATTTCGGTAACACCACCATCAGCGCCATATTTTTCAAAAGTAATCCAGTCGCCAATGCGTACCATATCGTTTATAGAGACTTGTATACTTGCTACAAATCCTAAAATGGTATCTTTAAAAATAAGGATAATTATCGCTGATGCTGCACCTAAAGTCGTGGCAAATTTTATAAATGAAATTCCGGTTAAAATAGCTATTGCAGAAAAACCTCCAATGAGCCAAGCAAAGATCATAAAGACTTGTATATAGCTATCTATAGGTTTGTCTTTATAACTGGATTTTGTTTTGAGGTAATCTTTTATAGATTTTAAAAAACTTCTAATAATACTTAAAGTAAGTACAATACCAATGACTCTAAGTGTTTTACTTATAAATGTTTCTGCGTATTCAAAATCTGAAAAAATTTGTGGTACAAATTCTATTAAAATAATAAGAGGCACAATGTGAGCTATATTTCTTGGCAACCTATTATCTACTAAAATATTATCGAAATTAGTTTTGGTACGTGCAGCTACTGCCGAAGAAAAACGCCAAAGTAAACGCTTTGTAATATAGTCTACTACAAATGCTATTATTAATACTGCCAACAATAATGCTAACATATTTATAAAAATAGCGGTTTCTACAGAGAGACCATTATCTATTAAAATATCGTATACAATGTGTCTAATATTAAGCACGACTCGTCTTATTTAAATATTTTTTTTCAATATAAAATGTACCAAAAGGTAGTATAGATGCAATTAATACAATCCATAAGGTACGTGTTGTCCATTTCATATCAGAACTAATTAGTACTGCCATGACAACGTAAATCATAAACAAGATACCATGAGGCATTCCTAACATTTTTACGTACTGAGGATCATCATAAAACCATTTTAAAGGAGACGCAATAAATAATAATAAGATATAAGATATACCTTCTAATAACGCAACAATTCTAAAAATAGGTAAGACTTTTAACATGGTTTAAATTTTGCTGCAAAAGTACTGTAGTTTGAAGAGATAAGAGTAGAATTTAACAGCTTTTAAGATTTTTTTTATAACTATAATTCTTTAAGTATCTTTAGCAAAATGATTCTTTAAAACACGTAACAATTCATGAAAAAAATCTTGACATTAGCTCTTAGTTCTCTAATTGTACTTTCTTGTGCCACTGCACAATCTACGGCTAAAAAGAAAAGTAATTCTAATACAACGCAAACCAAACCTCCATCAACTAAAAAGAAATCTGGTAAAATAAAAGCTTATAGCCAAGTAATTACTAAAGATGCAATAACCGATAAGGGATTATTTGATGTGCATTTAGTAGGCGAGAAGTATTTCTTTGAAATTCCAATGGAATATCTAAATACAGATATGTTGTTAGTGAGTCGTTTTGCCAAATTACCGTCTAACTTAGGAGGTGGTTATGTAAACGCTGGTACAAAAACTAATACAAGATTGATAAATTGGGAACGTTTTAAATCTAAAATACTAATTAAAGAGAAATCTTCAAGTGCAGTTGCATCAGATAGTTTACCAATTAATGTGTCTGTTAAGGCTAATAATTATGAGCCTACTTTATACGCTTTTGATATCGCAGCCTTTTCAAACGATTCAACATCAGTAGTTATTGATGTAACTAAATTTTATGGATCTGATGTAAAGTCCATAAGTGGTATGTCATCGCGACTGCGATCTGCCTATAAAGTTAAAAATTTAGATAAGAGTAGAAGCTTCATAAATTCTGTCAAAAGTTTTCCTGAAAACATAGAAGTTGTACAAGATTTCACATACAACGCGGTTAATCCTCCTGTAAATACAGGAGACGAAACGATTAGTGTACAAATGAATCAGTCGATGATTTTATTGCCTAAAATACCAATGCAACCTAGACATTTTGATGAACGTGTAGGTTGGTTTACGTTAAGTAAATACGATTATAGTAGTGAAGAATTAAAAGCTGACCAAAAAACTTATTTGAGACGCTGGAAACTTATACCAAAAGACATAGAAGCTTATAATAGAGGAGAGCTAGTTGAGCCAATAAAGCCTATAGTTTATTATTTAGATCCTGCAACACCAATGAAATTTAGATCTTATATGAAAGATGGTATAGAGCTTTGGCAACAAGCTTTTGAAGCTGCAGGTTTTAAGAATGCTATTATAGCTAAAGATCCACCAACTAAAGAAGAAGATCCAGATTTTAGCCCAGAGGATATTAGATACTCAGTAGTAAGATATGTTGCTAGTACTACAAGAAATGCTACAGGACCAAGTGTTTCAGATCCGCGAAGTGGCGAAATAATTGAAAGTGATATTATTTGGTACCATAATCATTTACGCTCTTATCGTAATCGTTATTTATTAGAAACAGGTGCAGCAAATCCTTCTGCAAGAACGTTAAATACACCAGATGAAGAAATTGGAGAAATGATGAAAATGGTAATTGCACATGAAGTCGGTCACACTTTAGGTCTGCCACATAACATGAGTGCAAGCTACGCTTATGATGTAGAGAGCTATAGAGATGGTGCTTTTACGCAAAAGAACGGAATTGCTGCGACTATAATGGATTACGCACGTTACAATTACATAGCGCAACCAGGTGATGAAAACATAAGGTTTGTTAGGCAGTTAGGACCTTATGATAATTATGCTATTAATTATGGATATAGATATATAGATGCATCAAAATCTGCAGATGATGAAAAAGAAACTTTAAATAAATGGATTATAGAGAAAGCAAATGATCCAATTTATAAATTTGGTAAGCAGAGTAGTCGTTTTGATCCAACAGCACAGACTGAAGATATAGGAAATAACAGCATATTAGCTAGTACTTATGGAATAAAAAACCTAAAAATTGTTGCTGAAAATTTACCGTCTTGGACAAGTGATAAAACTGATAACTATGAAGACTTAGAAGAACTTTACGGCGAATTGTTAAGTGTTTGGAGCCGTTATATTGGCCATGTCGTAACACACGTTGGTGGTGTTGTGGAAGATACAAAAAATCCATCGCAAGACGGTTTGGTTTATAATCCGGTAGATAAGGCTTATCAGAAATCTGCTATTCAATGGTTACATAAAAATGCTTTTGAAACACCAACATTTTTGATTGATAAAAGTATTCTTCAAAACATTGATTACGCGAGTTACACAGAAAAAATTAGACGTTACCAAGCCAGGCACTTAAATAACTTACTGAGTTTTGAACGTTTAGGACGTCTTATAGATCATGACGCATTAGATTCAAAAAACTATTCAGCATTAGAAATGCTTAGAGATTTAAGAAAAGGGATATGGTCTGAGACCAATTCTGGTAAAAATGTTTCAGTATTTAGACGTAACTTGCAACGTGTATATTTGGATGCTATGTTTAATTTAATGACAGAAGAATTAGATCCTAGACGAAGCAGACAATATTATAATGTCAATCAATCAGATGTTAGAGCCTTAGTTAGAGGCGAGTTAAATGTTGTTAAGCGCATGTTAACTTCAGCATCAAGAACTAATATTAACACTGAGACACAATATCATTATAAAGACGGTATTGAAAGAATAAATGCAATTTTAGACCCAAAATAATTATGAAAAAGTTAATTTTAATAGCCTTAATATTTAGTTTATCTGCTGGTAGTATTGTTACTGCACAGACTAAACAAACTCAAAAAGAAAGATTTCAACCTATCTATAATATCACGAAGTCTACCATAAAATCAGACAATTATCAATTTGTAGCGAATGTGATCTATAATGATGAAGGCAGAGAGACATTAGATGGTGAGCTTAATAATATTCAAATTAATAAATCATCTGTATCTGGTCGCTTAAATGGTTTTTCAAAAGATAGAATGATTTTATCAATAAATGAGGATAACAGTAAAATTAGCGTAGATTATAATGATGAAAAGCAGGAAGTTTTAATTGATATTGACGCCATATCGCACAAGATTACAATTGAAGTAAAACCCAATGGCAATGCATTTTTGGTCATTACAAAAATGGATGGTAACGAATTAAATTATGGTGGTAAATTAGTTAAGCTTTAATTAAACTAATTATATCAAGTGTAACGTAATAGAAATTCTATTTTGTGTTGAGGACATTTTAATAATTGGTATAGAAATTGTATCTTTGCAACTGTCTTATTGAAGATATACTACAAAAAATAGCTTAATTTATAAGTTATTGTGCTAGATTTTAATACTATTCATTGTTAAGTTAATTAACTTGTTTGCATTACAATATTTTCAAAAGCACACATATATTAATTTTTAAAACTACGAATGGCTAAATCACAACAAACTTTTAGTAAAAGTGAAAAAGAAAAAAAACGATTAAAAAAACGAGAAGACAAGCGCAAGAAAATGGAAGCGCGTAAGCTTCAAAAGGAAGAGAATGGTTCAGGTGGAATTCCACTTGCTTATGTAGATCATAATGGTAATCTTACAGATACTCCACCAGATCCTTCAATGAAAGTAAAGGTTAAAGCCGAAAACATTGTTATTGGAATACCACAAAAAGACGATTCTGATGTAGAAGAATTTGATCCAATTAGAAACGGAAAAGTTTCTTTTTATGATAGTTCTAAAGGATTCGGATTTATAATTGATACAGAAACAAACGAAAAACACTTTACTCACGTTAGTGGTATCATTGACGATATTGCAGAAAACGATAAAGTGACTTTTGAATTAGAAAAAGGACAAAGAGGAATGAATGCCGTACGTGTAAAACAAGCTTAATTCTTTTACTTCTTATAAAATTGAAGGCCATTATCTTAGATAGTGGCTTTTTTTTATGCATTTATATGAATTGTTTATCAAGTACTTAGAGGTGTTTTTAAAAAAATATCGAGTTTTGTAAAACCATACTTCTAATAACTTCGTAAATAGAGTAACAATAAACTTAAAACACATATTATGAAAACTAAAAAAATAATTACTTCAATAGCATTTGCATTTGCTTTAATATTTGGATCTACCGTAATGGCTCAAGATTCTAAAATGGATAAAGACACTAAAATAGTAGGAGGAGCTACTATGTATCCTTCAAAAGATATTGTTTCTAATGCCGTAAACTCTAAAAACCATACAACATTAGTTGCTGCTGTAAAATCTGCGGATTTAGTAGAAACATTACAAGGTGATGGTCCTTTTACTGTTTTTGCACCAACTAATGAAGCTTTCGATAAACTACCAGAAGGAACAGTTGCAACATTACTTAAGCCTGAGAACAAAGAAAGTCTACAAGCTGTATTGAAATACCACGTCATATCAGGGAAATATAGCGCAAAAGATATTATGAAAGCTATAAAAAAAGGAGATGGCAAAGCAACGTTTACAACTGTACAAGGTGGAACGTTAACTGCAATGATGGATGCAAAAAATTTAGTATTAAAAGATGAATCTGGTAACACGTCTATGGTTACAATAAGCGATGTAAATCAGTCAAATGGTGTTATCCACGTTGTAGATACTGTAGTATTACCAGGAATGTAATATATAAATTGGTTAGGGAAGAATTAGCTTTTTTGTTGATTGGTTAGCTAATTCTGGAAAAGCACAAGTTTATACTTGTGCTTTTTTTTATACCTTTAAGTTTCTAATGATAACTAGTAAATGACACCAAAAATAATTTCGATTTCAGAGAAAAAACTAATTGGCAAGAAAAGTACAATGCGTCATGGCGAATACGGAAAAATTATTGCACTTTGGAAACAATTTATGCCTCGGAAAAATGAAATTAAAGCATTAATAAATACAGAATTAATAGCTATTCAAGTATATAGTAATTTTAATGCTATGGATAAACCATTTGAAATAAGAGCTTGTGCCGAAGTTTCTAATTTTGAAAATATACCAACTGAAATGGAAACGTTTACAATACCTAGTGGAGACTATGCTATTTTTCTTCATAAAGGCATTAATGCATCAGAAACCTATCAAAAAATTATGACCGAATGGTTACCGTCTTCTGGTTATAAAATAGATAATAGACCACATTTTCAAGTGATGGGAGCAAAGTACATTAATGGAAGTCCTGATTCTGAAGAAGATTTTTATGTACCAGTAAAATTAGTAATTAATTAAATTCTAAAATCCTACTCTAAAATCACAACCTACTTTATAATTACTGCAACCAAATGCTGTTTTTCCTTTTAGCACTTTCCCTGTTTTACATTTAGGGCATGCATCTCCTGCTTTTAAAACTGCTTTTTTAGTGGTTTGCTTAGGTTCTAATTTTAGTTTAAAATTATCATCAAAGCGTATTAGCCCTTCAACAGATTGATTTTCAACTTTGAAGCCTTTTAAATTTACAGTAGAACCTTTAGTGATTAAACGAATAAATTGCTTTTCAGATATTTTCTTATTTCCGAAACTAAACGGCAATGTAAAATCACAAGATTTACCGTATAAATTACAGCCATAAGCAGATTTTCCTTTTAAAAGTGAGCCAGTTTCACATTTTGGGCAAGCGCTACCAACTAAAGCTGCTGACTTCGGTTTACTTTTAGGTTTAGATTTTCCAACAGGTTTATTATTAACCGCAGAAATTCTAGTTTCTACTTTTTCGCTTCGTACTTCGTAAACTAAGGCATCAACCATACGTTTCATTCCACGAATAAAAGCTGTTGCACTAAATTCACCTTTTTCAATATCCTTTAATTGTTTTTCCCATGAACCCGTTAATTCTGCAGATTTAAGCAGCTCATTTTGTATGGTATCAATGAGTTGGATGCCAGTTATTGTTGGTAGTATCTGTTTCTTATTTCGTTTTATGTATTTACGTCTAAAAAGTGTTTCAATAATATTGGCACGTGTAGACGGACGACCAATACCGTTTTCTTTCATTAAGTCTCTTAACTCGTCATCTTCAACTTGTTTTCCTGCAGTTTCCATAGCACGCAAAAGCGAAGCTTCTGTAAACTGATTAGGTGGCTTAGTTTGTTTTTCTAAAAATGACGGTTCATGTGGTCCTTTTTCACCTTTTTCAAAATTTGGTAATAATTTATCTTTTGATGTGCTGCTGGTTATTCCTTCATCTTTTTTCTCAAAAACAACACGCCAACCCTTAGATATAATCTCTTTTCCTGTGGTTTTAAAATTGACATCTGCTGCTTTACCAATTACCGTTGTATTAGAAACTTTACAATCGTCATAAAAAACAGCAATAAATCGTTTGACTATAATATCATAAACTTGTTGTTCATTATACTGCAGATGTGTTTGCATACCTGTTGGTATAATGGCATGGTGATCTGTTACTTTTTTATCGTTAAATACGCGAGCAGATTTCTTAATCTTCTTACTTAAAACAGGTGCTGTAAGCGTCGCGTAATCCGTTAATTTAGATAAAATGCCTTTTACCTTAGGATACACGTCGTTTGGTAAAAATGTAGTATCAACTCTAGGATAAGTTACTGCTTTTTTCTCGTATAGTTTTTGAGCTATTTTAAGCGTATCATCTGCAGAAAAACCAAACTTGGTGTTGCAATATACTTGTAACCCAGTTAAGTCGAATAATTTAGGTGCATATTCTGTACCTTTCTTTTTGGTTGTAGATACAATTTCAAACTGATCTTCCTTGACTTTATTGGCTAATATTTCGCCATCTTCCATTTTAAGAAAACGACCTTCTTCATAACTAAAAAGTGTGTCTCTATAAAGAGTTTGTAATTCCCAATATGGTTGTGGTACAAAATTCTCAATCTCCTTAAAACGGTTTACAAGCATCGCAAGCGTAGGAGTTTGCACACGACCAACAGAAAGCACTTGTTTATATCCACCATGTTTCACAGTATATAACCTGGTTGCATTGATTCCTAAAAGCCAATCACCAATAGAACGAGAAAAACCAGCGTAATAAAGATTATCGTAATTTTCTGCAGGCTTTAAATTCTTAAAGCCTTCTTTTATTGCTTCAGTGGTTAAAGATGAAATCCATAAGCGTTGTACTTTACCTTTGTAATTCGCCTTATTAATGACCCAACGCTGTATCAATTCTCCCTCTTGGCCAGCATCACCACAATTTATGACTAAGTCGGCTTTATCAAATAAACTTTTTACAATATTAAATTGCTTTTTAATACCATCATTTTTGGCCACCTTAACCTCAAATTTCTCTGGTAACATTGGTAAGTTGTTTAGGTCCCAACTTTTCCAATACGGTTTATAATCTGCTGGTTCGTATAAGGTACAGAGATGTCCAAAAGTATAGGTTACGGCAAAGCCATTGCCTTCAAAGTAACCATCGCGCTTCGTGGTTGCTCCTAAAACAGCTGCAATTTCTCTTGCAACACTTGGTTTTTCGGCTATACAGACTTTCAAATAGATTTCAGTTTAATGACTGCGAAAATACAGAATTTTATAGTTGAATAAGGAATTTATTAGAGTTCTAAAACTAATTTTTGCCCAATCTTTAAGGTTGTATTTTGATTGATAGCATTTGTTTTGCATAGTCTGGAAACAGACATATTATTTCGTCTAGAAATACCATAGAGCGTATCTCCTTTTCTTACCACATAGAACTTAGGCTGTTTAGCTAAACTAGCCATAGCAGCTTCATCTGCAGACTTAATTACTTTAATTTTACTTACGCGTTTTGAATTGTGAAAACGTGCGTGTGTCCATTTTTGTGTTACCCAAACATGCTTAGATCTAATTTTATTATTTGAAGAAAAATCAAATAAATATTCAGGATGGATGGGTTGACCTTTATAACTCAGTTCTAAATGTAAATGGCTTCCCCTTGAATTTCCTGTATTACCACCTTTTCCTAAATATTGTGCTCTCTTTATAGTGTCATTGGCTTTTACTGCAATGTAAGATAAATGCGCATAAGTAGATTCTAATCCATTAAAATGCCTAACAACAACAACGTTTCCGAATCCGTTGGAGTATTTCGCAATTCTCACAATACCATCTAAAATGGAAACTACTGAATCACCAGTCACTAGGTCAATATCAATACCATTATGAGGTCGTCCTCGTCGCCAACCATAATGCGATGTAATGACTTTTTTATGTGAAACAGGTGAAGCATACGTACTATCGGTAAAAAACAACTCTAAAGGAAATTTTTGACCAAAGTCATGATATGGATGATGATCTGTATTATCCCAATGATCTGCTTTTATATCTACTACAGGTTTCGTAGGTTTTACAATTAATGGAATTTCAATAGCTTCCTTAATTACACCTTTTTTGTACTTGCTTGTGTTTAATTCAATCTTTAAAGAAGTAGAAATTGAGTCTTTCTGTGCGTAAATAAATAAGCTAGTACAGACAAAAACAACACAGAAAAAAAGATATTTCATAGAGGGATTAATGATCTAATAATTTTTGAAACGTAAATATATAATAAATATTATTTTCAATATTTAATTTCTAAAATCAGTTATTCAATTTTTATTAAAATTATTCTTTTTTACTTTTACTACGTATCTATAGGATTGATACTTTTTTTGTGAGCGAAAGTGTTGTAAATTTGCAGCTTCAAAAGATAATCCGAAATTATATTTATGTCTCAAACAAATCAAGCTGTTCAAGCAAAAAAAACTGATAAAGAATTATATGACTACCAACAAGGTGCCATAAGTCAGATTTTCGAAAAATTTGATTCCGAACGCGAAGATTATCACTTACTGTATCAATTACCAACAGGTGGTGGAAAAACGGTTATTTTCTCTGAAATGGTGCGTCAATACCTAAAGAATCACAAAAAGAAGGTTTTGATTATGACGCACAGAGTAGAACTTTGTAATCAAACCTCTAAAATGTTAGATGGTTTTGGTGTTACAAACAAAGTGGTTAATAGTAAGGCTAATTTAGATGACCAAGCAGACTATTCTTGTTTTGTGGCCATGGTAGAAACGCTTAACAATAGACTAAACGATAATATGTTAGATATCTCTGACGTTGGTTTAGTTATTATTGATGAAGCCCATTATAATTCTTTTACCAAACTGTTTAAGTTTTTTGAAAAATCCTTTATTCTTGGTGTTACTGCAACACCTTTAAGTTCTAATAAAGAGTTACCTATGAAGGATAACTACGACGAACTTATTACAGGAGAAACAATTGAGAATCTTATCGAGAATGAGTTTTTAGCACGTGCAGAAACGTATGCCTATGATATGGGTTTAACCTCTTTAGAAGTAGGATCTAATGGCGATTATACTGTAAAATCTTCTGAAGATTTATATTCTAGTCCTGCGATGTTGCAAAAGTTGATTGATGCATATAAAAGACATTCGCTAGGTAAAAAGACTTTAATTTTTAATAACGGAATTAACACTTCTATTAGTGTGTATTATGCCTTTAAGGAAGCCGGAATTCCTATTATGCACTTAGATAATACAGCGACTAAAAAACAACGTAAACAAATTTTAGAGTGGTTCCATGAAACGCCAGATGCTATCTTAACCTCAGTAAGTATTTTAACTACAGGTTTTGATGAACCAACCATTGATACTATTATCTTAAACAGAGCTACAAAATCATTGACTCTATATTATCAAATGATTGGTCGTGGTTCTCGTATTCTAAACAACAAATCTAAATTTACAACAATAGATTTAGGAAACAACCTTTACAGATTTGGTCCTTGGGGCGCAGATTTAGATTGGCAACTTATTTTTAAGTCACCAAATTGGTATGCTGATCGTATTAAAGATGATGAGGCTATTGAGTCTAATTTTAAGCACGATTTATCAGAGGAAGTTAAAGAAGAGTTTTCAAAATCTGAAGACACATATTTTGATATTAAACAAACTTATAAGGATGCTGTTGCTAAAGGAGAATCTAGTAAAGTTGTGTTAGAACGTTCTATTGAACATCATGCTAAAATTTGTATTGAAAATAGTGAAGATGTATACGATGCCCTTGCTTTAGCAAAACTTCTTAAGGAAGATATTAATCAACGTATTGAGACCTATGCCAAGTGTATAAGTAGAAGTACTTACAACTTCTTAAAATGGTTGAAGGATGATTATCAAAAGAAGTTAAACTCATATTTAAGGACTAATTTCGATGAAAAATTTGAAGAAATCCACGGGTTTCCTCCAGAGGATGAGTAAACCAAGGACTTTGTAATTAAAGTCATTTAATTGCTTTATGCTTCATAAATTAGCGTAGTTTCGCGCCTCAAATTAAAGCACTAAAAATGAAACGTATTAACCAGTACAAAAAGTTATTTTCAATTGAAGATTCTATTGATTTAAAATCTTTAAAGAAAACGTATAGAAACCTTGTAAAAAAGTGGCATCCAGATAAATTTCAAGATGGAGATGCTGGCCAAGAAGAGGCAGAGCAAAAGAGTGTTGAAATTATCGATGGCTATCATTTTTTAGTGAGTATTGCGCCAGAAACTAAAGCTTTAAATCTTGAAGAATATACCAATACAATAACAAATTCTTCAATTTTAGATTTTCAGCATAAAGGTCAACTTTTAGAAATCACATTTTTAGACGGTTCTACTTATGAGTATTTTGGAGTGCCTAAAGGTGTTTTTATCAAATTTTTAAATTCTGATAAACAAATGCGTTTTGCAAGACGAAGTATTTTTAATTCGTATTTATACAGAAAATCTAAGAGGGAACTTCAAGAAGCATAATATCAATTAGTTATGAGCAACGAAAATTCAGAGAAACTTGACGATATCTCTATCAATGAGATTGAAAACTGCATTTCTATTTTAGAACGTTTAGTTGCTGATACAGATCAGATATTTGAAATTCCTAAGCCACAACGAACGGCTTTAATAAAGGCTTCCGGACAATTATCACGTCCTAGTAGAGAAGAATTTTCGCGTCGTAAAAAAGACGCAAAAAAAGCCGCTAAGCGAAAACAGGCTGCACGAGATAAAAATGCTCGTAAAGAAACAGGTATACGTAGTGCCAGAGAAGCGCATATTTTTGTTGCGCCAAAATTATTGCCAGAAGCTGATCTAAAAGCCAAAGAACAATTTGAGCTAGAATCACCTAGAAATTGCTACGTCTGTAAGACGATGTTTACTAAACTGCATCATTTTTACGATACCATGTGTGAAGAATGTGGCGATTTTAACTATGCTAAACGTTTTCAAACTGCAGATGTAAAAGGACAAGTCGCTGTAATCACTGGTTCTCGATTAAAAATTGGTTATCATATTACATTAATGCTTTTACGTGGTGGTGCAACAGTAATTGCCACAACACGTTTCCCTGTAGATTCTGCATTGCGTTTTTCTAAAGAGGAAGACTTTACAGAATGGGGACACCGACTAAAAATTCATGGTTTAGACTTAAGACATATTCCAAGTGTTGAGATCTTCTGTAATTTTATAGAGCAACGTTACGAAAAGCTTGATATACTTATCAATAATGCAGCACAAACCGTTAGACGACCAGCAGGTTTTTATAGCCATTTAATGCCAAATGAAGAACGACCAATTGAGGAGTTACCGAAATTTGCACGTGATTTACTCAATGATCATACAGAATGTTTAGATGAATTAAAACAACTAACCTCTGGCGCATCATCTAATAAAAATATGCCAGTGACTTGGCATGGACCAGAACCAGGTATTGGATTAAGAGCTTCAGCTAAATTATCTCAAATTCCATATAGTTTTGATAATACCTTAGTTTCTCAAGAAGTTTTCCCGGAAGGAAAACTGGATGCTGATTTGCAACAAGTAGACTTAAGAAAAACCAATAGTTGGCGATTAAAACTTGGAGAAATTGAGACCACAGAAATGATAGAAGTCCAATTAGTAAATTCTGTAGCACCTTTTGTTTTGTGCAATCGTCTATCTGAAGTAATGAAGAAAGAGAATACAGGTAAGAAGCACATTATCAATGTTTCAGCTATGGAAGGCAAGTTTCATAGTTTCTTTAAAGAAGATCGTCATCCACATACTAATATGGCAAAAGCAGCTTTAAATATGTTAACGCATACTGCAGCTGGTAGTTTAGCTAAAGAAGGTATCTTTATGAATGCTGTAGACACTGGTTGGGTTACAGATGAAGATCCAGCTGAGTTAGCAAAACGCAAACAAGAATTGCACGATTTTCAGCCACCTTTAGATATTGTAGATGGTGCAGCACGTGTTATGGATCCATTATTTGATGGTATAAACACAGGTAAGCATTGGTCTGGCAAATTCTTAAAAGATTATAGACCCATTAGCTGGTAATTGGTAGTTATTTAGCAAAGATTTCATAACATAAAAGACTGTTAATGTTACTGATAATTCAATCTTTTGTTGCTATCTTAGTTATTATGGTTAAAAAAGCAATAGTTAAGAAATCTAATCTAATTATATTTTTTGTTGTATTAACGACGATGTGGAGTTGTAAATCTAGCAACGTTGATGATGCTGAGAAACCGTCTGATGCCATTAACACGTTACAAATGTTATTGGAAAGAGAGGAATATTACATAGATATCGATGTTGTTTATCCTTTTAATACAGCAGCGACTCAACGAGTAGCCAATGCCTTATTTTTATCCCAAACAGGCAATAATGCGAGTAGAATAGATGTCACAGGAGACGGACATTTTATCGAAATAAATACCGATTCTGTATCAGGTAATTTGTCATTTTTTGGAGAAAGACGTTTAAGCGCAGGTAATTATGGTGGTCGCAATAGTGGTATTGTGTTTAATGGAATTCCCGAAAAATATGTAAAGACTATTAATGAGTCCAAAAAAAGACTCGACATTGAATTTGAAATTAAGCAAATTGATGAGCCTTCAGAAACTTATAACGTAAAACTAGAACTATTTCCTAATAGTAAAGTAGCTGTCAATATTACATCGACGTATAAGACTTTTATTAAATATAGCGGAAGACTCAGAGAAAAAAATGAATCTGAATAGAGACGCGTTAAGCCTCTAAAGCATAAACTAGAAATATCCTTTATATTTTACAATAAATTGTAGTGTTTATTCAAAGGACAAATTACCTTTGCGCAACAATAAATACACTATGGCTACATTTAAAGAATTAGGAATTCATAAATCTTATATAAAAGGATTAAAAGAACTCAACATTGTTAATCCAACGGAAATTCAAGAAACCGTAATTCCAATTTTACTTGAATCTAAAACTGATTTGATAGGCTTGGCTCAAACAGGAACTGGAAAAACAGCAGCTTTTGGCTTACCTGTTTTGCATAGTATTGACACTAATAATTCTGACGTGCAAGCTTTGATTATAGCGCCAACACGTGAGTTGGTTCAACAAATTCAAAAACAACTTTTCAGATTTACTAAATATGTAGACCAAAAGATATTTTCAGAAGGTGTATATGGTGGTGAAAAAATTGATAAACAAATTAGAAACCTAACAAGAACCACTCATATTGTTGTGGCAACTCCTGGCCGTTTATTAGACTTAATTGAAAGAGGTTCTATAGATATTTCGAAGATTAAAACCTTAGTTTTAGACGAAGCTGATGAAATGCTAAGTATGGGTTTTAAGGAAGACTTAAATAAAATTTTAAAATTCAACACGTCACGAAGAAATACATGGTTATTTTCTGCAACCATGCCTGAAGAAATAAAAAACATAATTAAAAACTACATGTCGCCAAGTGCTGTAAGAATTGAAGTGAATAAAAATGCTTTGGTAAATGAAAATATTTCACATCACTTTATTCAAACATCAATAAAGGACAAGGTTAATATGATTATCCGAATTTTGGATAAACGTCAAGACGAGCGAGGTATTATTTTCTGCAGAACAAAAGCAGGTACAAAAGCCTTAGCTGAGCAATTACAAAATGAAGGTTTTGCCGTTGGTGCTTTAGAAGGTGATATGCAACAAAAGGAACGCGATAAGGTAATGCGTGCGTTTAAAAATGAAAGCATTCAAGTTTTAATTTCTACAGATGTATCAGCACGAGGTATTGATGTTAATAACTTAGCTTTTGTATTGCATCATCAATTACCAGAACATTTAGATTACTATACACACAGAAGCGGAAGAACAGCAAGAGCAGGAAAAACAGGACAATCTATAGCTCTTATTATTCCTGGTGAAATGCAGAAAGTAATTGATACTCAGAAAGCTTTAGGTATTGTGTTTAGAGAGATAACGATGTAGTTGGTTTTAAGTTTTAGAACTTACTTGTCATTTCGACAAAGTGAGGAACGAGCGACGAGAAATCACATGGAATAATTCTAGTTTTGATATTCATATCTTTTTACCATACATTTAAAAGCATTAAGAGATGAGATTCCTCTTCGTACCTCATTCGGAATGACAAATCGAGAGAGATTGTTCTAAAAACTAAATAACTTCCACAAAACTCAAGTACAAAAATCCCAATCTCATAGCAAGATAGAATTGCATTGTCGTATTTTAATACTATCTTGTGTGTCTAATAAACAACAAACACGATTACACTAATGAAATCATTCACAATTGAAGACATCAATGCCTTTATAAATGGCGAAGTTGTAGGTACAACTACAAATAAAATTACCGGATTAGAGCAAATTCAAAAGGCAAATAAAAATCAAGCAACTTTTATAGGCAATAGAAAATTTGCTGCGCTTTGGAAGGATTCTAAAGCAAGTTTGGCCATTGTGAATGACAATTTAGATATAGAACCTGGCGATAATCGCGTATTGATAAAAGTTAAGAATGCCGATTTAGCTATGGCTAAATTATTAGAGTCTTTTACACCTGAAACACCTCATTTTGAAACTGAAATTCATCCGTCAGCTACGGTTGATAAATCTGCTAAAATCGGCAGTGGAAGTAGAGTAGGTGCTGGTTCTTACATTGGTAAAGATGTTGTTTTAGGAAATAATGTTACTATTTACCCAAACGTAACGATACTCGATGATACAACCATTGGAGATCATACTACGGTTTGGTCTGGTACCATTATTAGAGAGCGATCTGTAATTGGTGCGCATTGTATTTTTCATAATAATGTAAGTATAGGTGCAGATGGTTTTGGTTATAGACCAAGTGATGATGGTAGAGGTTTGGTGAAGATTCCACATATTGGTAATGTTGTTATTGGTAATGGTGTTGAAATAGGTGCCAATTCTTGTGTAGATCGTGGGAAATTTAGTTCTACTATATTAGGTGATGGTTGTAAAATTGACAATTTGGTTCAAATTGCACATAATTGTGTATTAGGACGCTCGTGCATTATGGCAGGAAGTTCAGGACTTGCAGGTTCTGTAACGCTTGGTGATGGTGTAATAATTGGTGGATCTGCTTCTATAAAAGATCATACTACTATTCATTCTGGTGCTACAGTTGGTGCTGGTTCTGGTGTAATGAATGATGTTGCTGCCGGAAAAACCGTTTTGGGTTATCCTGCTGTAGACTCTAGAGAAATGCTTAAGCAATGGGTTGCGCTTAGGAAATTAGCGCGATAGTAATTTATTACAGAATTGAGATGCTGAAACTTGTTCAGCATGACAAACTATTAAATCTATAAGTCTTTTAATATTATATCTATTTATTCTTACGTTAGAGTGATGACTGATTTTGCTGCCGAAGATAGATAGATAGATAGATAGATAGATAGATAGATAGATAGATAGATAGATAGATGCTGAAACTAGTTCAGCATGACAGACTATTAAATCTCAGAAGTGATGAATGGCTCAGTTTTTAAACCTTATAGAGATGCTGAAACTAGTTCAGTATGACAGTTCATAAAATAATTATAAAGCTAGAAAAATTAACTATCCTCATATTTCATAGTTCCTATTAATTTGTCATTCTGAACTTGTTTCAGAATCTAAAAAAATATAAACCAATATTGATTTAGTTAATATACACAACTGAATGAAGTAAAACCGTGAACTATCTTAAGCCGATTTCTGTTCTACATTTTGCTTTAAATGCAACAAACCTGCAACCATACCGTCTAATTCATGTTCTAAAAAATTAGCATTTCGTTTACTAAATCCTTGTATAGTATTGGCATAGAGTTCAACACCAGCATGCATAATGCAAACGCTGTAGGTATCGTTGTCAGCATCTAGTTTTACTGAAGTTCGGTACTCACTAGAAATTAATAACCAGTAACATAAACTATTAATCTGGTTAAACAAAGAGAATTTTGTTTCCATAATATATAGGTTTTAATAGACTGAGGGATATCTACATACGAAGGTATTGACTAATGGATACCACAACTAAAATGAGAGTTAAACCAACCCATTTCTCCGACGATATGGATGTAATCACCTTAAAATCGGATAATTAACAACCTTTCAATTTTTGGCATCATTGTTGAATACTACTAAGTAATTATTAAAATAAAATATAAATACAATGATTAAAGGAACAGTAAAATTCTTCAACGATGACAAAGGATTCGGATTTATAACAGAAGAAGGTTCAAACAAGGAGCATTTTGTACACATCTCAGGATTGATAGACGAAATACGTGAAGGCGATGCCGTAGAATTCGATCTTACAGAAGGCAAAAAAGGATTAAACGCAGTAAACGTAAAAGTTATCTAAAATATTTGGCTTAACCTAGAATTTATGGAAGCTCATCATTAATTTGATGGGCTTTTTTTTGTTTATAAAAGCGATTTTATAAGACAACAATCATAGCATATAAGCTAATTCACGTGGAGAATAATTAATAATTTTATGGTGAAAGTTTGACGTATATGGCCAAAACAAAAACATTTAACATTACACATCTACCAAGTTTACTTGTTAAATCATTTAAATCATGGTTTGCAGGAGAACCATTTCAACGTAGTGCAATTGTTGCATATTACGCTGTGTTGTCGTTGCCTGCTTTAGTGATTATTATTTTAAAAGTAGTGGGTAATTTTTGGGGAGAAGACTTAGTGCAAGGTGAATTATTAGACGAAATTACAAAGGCTATAGGGCCAGATGCTGCAGATGCGATAAGAACAATGATTGAAAACCAAAGTGAAAAGAAAACATCAATATTTGCGACTATTATAGGTATTGCCACTTTATTATATGGTTCTACAGGTGTATTTTTTCAATTGCAATCTGCCTTAGATACGATTTGGGAACAAATTCCAACGTACAAAAACAGCATTATCTCTACACTAATGAGTAGAGTAAAAAGTTTTGGTTTTATATTAATTTTAGGTTTTTTGTTGTTAACCAGTTTTGTATTAACATCATTATTAAGCGCATTTAGCACACAGTTAAATCGTTTATTACCAGATAATTGGTTTGATTACTTATATTTAGTAGATTTTTTAATCTCTTTAGGATTTATATACGTATTGTTTGCAACCATGTTTAAATATTTGCCATCAGCCAAAATTACATGGCAATCAGTGCGCGTAGGTGCAGGCTTAACCACAGTGTTTTTCTTAATTGGTAAATATCTACTGGCTTTATATTTTAATACCATGGAACCAGGTTCAACATATGGTGCGGCAGGCTCTATTATTTTAATAATGCTCTGGGTATCTTATACGAGTTTAATTTTATTGTTTGGTGCACATTTTACCAAACAATATGCAGATCAGTATGTTGAAGGCGATTATATTTCTTAACTTTAAGCCTATATATGAAGTTATTTAACAAGAACAGATTTAAAATGATAGAAGGGAAGCGCCTTAAAAAATATCTTCTCTACGCCATAGGCGAAATTATATTAGTAGTGATTGGTATCTTGGTTGCTGTGGCAATTAATAACTATAATGAAGATAAAAAAGCAGAGAAAGAATGTTTGAAAATAGCCAAGCAAATACAGCAAAAATTAACTTCTGATATTACTATAATTAAAGAGACACGCGAAGAAATTAACGAGAATTTAAAACTGTATAATTTATACCTCAAAAAGGATAAAACGAAAGCCGAACGTTTAACAATTGTATCTCAAGCACCATTTTTAGTAACCATTGGTATTCAGTTTTTACCTGTAAACCCAATATTATCATCGTCATTAGATAAAGTATCATCTCAAAATACCGTATTGGCTAACAAACTGTTAGAAATAGAACAAGATTACAATGTTGTTGACAAAACATTGCGACCAATGGAAGATATTATGAAAGATGAATTAATAAAAAACATTAATCACATTAAGGACAATTTCTCGTGGTATGAAAAATTGGTTGGCGATAACGGAAGTTTTACGGTTGAAGAATATAAATATTTTGGCTCGGATGATTATAAAAACCGTGTGCTACACATGCGTTTTTTATATGTTGACGGTTACGACTCAATTCTTGCTGAAGTAGAACAAATGTATGCAACACATTTAAAAGAATTGAACGCTCTTATAGAAGATCAATAGGTTTTTAATATTTACATAGAGCATCTTGCTAATATAAAAGAACTCAAATAGAATATGGGTTCAGAAATATTCTATTTTACATAATATAAATTATAGGACAATTATAACAATTAGCGTAATAGCGCTTTTTGGCGATATTTGACATAATCTGAGTTCTATGACAGCTATACTGTTATATAACGTTATAGATTATGTACAAGCTAATTGCGGGTTTGAAATTGAATATTATGTCAAATGTCCGCTGTCAACCGCATATTGCGTTGATAAAATCAAATTACTATTGTAATTTATTTTATATGCAATTTCCAGCCGCTTGCCAGCCGCACAATAAAAGCTAGCTTTTGATTACTATTTAAAAATCGTGTAAATGACAAAATGTAAGTGATAAAAAATTTTAGACGATTCTCGTGGATTGCCACAAGAGCATAAATTTTGAAAAAAACAAAATTCTATGCACTTGTTATATTTAGAATTCCAAACAGTCTTTTTTAAGTTTCTAATATCTTTTGTCTTGAAACAAAAGAAACAAAAATTCAAGGCTGCATATAATTTTGGAAACAATTAACGGCTTATTCGCTATATTTTAGGAAACTTCTGAACTGATTAAGATTGCTTTGAAGTCCTATTTATAGCTAGTTTCCTTTATGTAATGTATTGCTAGATCCCTAAAACATATACGCTCACTTCACCTATTGTTTTGACCAAAATTTTATGAGGCCGAGCTAAATATTAAAATTCTATTTTACATAATGTCTAATTTTTAAAATCTTATTTTTTAGTTTTTTTTGTTTATTAGTAATTGATAGTTTCTCTAAGATTTTTAGCTTTTCCTTATATTTACTAATTAATGAATCTCTAAGATCTGAAAATTCTTCCAAATTATTTATTCTATTTTTGAGGGTTTCTATTTCCTCTTCATACTCATTATTAGCGCGTTCATTTTTACTTTTAAGTAACTTATTATAGTCAGTTGTAATTGTAATAATTCGACTATCTATATAATCTATACTGCTAATAGATTTTCTTATTAACTCTTCTCTATCATCACTTAACTCTAATTCGTTTACTGCGTGACTTAATAAATCGAAAATGATTGATCTAGCAATTTTATCAACTTTGAGTGCATCATCAAAATGTGTTTGAGTCCTTTCATTATTTTTATCCTCTTTTTCAAGTCCAAGTTGAATAATTGGATTATAAAAAAAAGGTATTTCTCTTTCTGGGTTGAGCTTTTCTAATGTTTCCATTAGAGGCTCAAAATCACTAAAAAATGATTTCTTATTTGGAATTGACCATCTACGATCCCATAATTTCAAAATAATTTCAACACACTCTTTATCAGCTTTCTTTTTCTTCTCCCCTTTTAAGCTTTTGGTTAATTCTATCTTTTCAGCAAGGTAATGAGCCATCCATTTTGATAGCGTATCTACACCTGGATCTAGTTTTAACTCCTTTACTATTGTCTTACCTAATTCTATAATCTTCTGTTGCACTTTTAAGTCTTCCATCTTCAGACAGTAAATAAATTTTATGATTTGTTATGTATTCGTATTTGTCTTTCTCTTTGTTGGATCGATACCTGTAATCAATATTTCGACTTATATTCACATCAATAATTAAATTACAATCATACACCTGACAGATTATTTTGAGCGTATCTAATGACGCACTTAAACGCATACCAGATTGATCAGGTTCTTCACTGTATCTATTGAGATTACTATTCCAAGCATCACATTTTAAAGCCACCTGTCCATTACTAGAATACCATATTTTGCCTTCACTATCTGATGAAAGGTTAAGTTTTTTAACAAATTCTTCACTTAATGAAAACTGAGGATACGTTATATTCTCACCGTATGGGTCAAATTTATCAATACCATTAGATACATCTGGATTGACTATGAAACTTTCAAGTCTGAATATATCTTGATCAATTTCTACCCTACTTTCTTCGTAATCAGGAATTTTATAGTCATGATAATCGCTACAAGTTGACAAGGCTCTAAGCAGTGAATCAGATCCTTCTTTTGAAACTAAGGCTGCTGAAACTGAATACGTTTCATACCTTGAATCGTCTCTTTCTGTCCAACCGCCTTTGATGTTAAGCCAAGTTTTATTTTCAACCTTAGTTCTAATGCTTTTTAAAAAATCTTGGTCTTGAATATCTGTTATCCACCCCTCATATTGGTCTTTATCTGTCCAATCAGGTCTTATATTTGGTAGATGATCTCTACAATCCGATAACCATTTACCATCTGATCTGGATAATATATGGGAAGATAACCAGTAATTCCATGCACCTTCTTCATTCCAATCTCTTGTATTAATTTCTGGCATATTTTTGACCAACTTAGCTGCAGTAACTAACATTGAATGATATGATAAATAAAAATCAAAATTATCTGTCTTTGGATAGCGTCCATGATCATGCCACGTGCCCCGATCATGAGAACTATTCCAAAGAATAACACGTGGATCATTATTATAACCACCTTTCGCTTTTATTTTCCATTCCTTAATAATCACATTAGCACATAGATCTTGAATTTGTTGCCCTGAAACTCCAAAAACTTCACCTAGAGGCTGATACCAATATCTGTCAAAATCCCACCCAAAATTGAAATCTAAATTAGTGTCAACTTGTCCTGCTTCATGTAGATAGCTATCTACGCGATATCCATATTTTTCCTTTCTTGCTTCTTTACTTTTACCAATTTCTTCTAATAAGGAAATTTCTCTAGAACTATAAGCTCCGGAGTAAGCATTCTCAATGTTCAATGCAATTTCAGATGAAAACTTTTGTATTAATATGTGCGACTCGAAAAGAGCTAATTTTAAAAATACATTCTTATAGCTAATTAATTGTTTAGGATAGTCAACTGAAACCCTGCAAAGCGCAATTAATAGAAACTGTCGTGCATGTAAGTTATAGAATGGAAAGTGTTTACTGCCAAAGGCTCCTACTTCATTTTGTTCCAGCCAATGAATCAGAGAATTTAAAACTAGAGAAGAATTGAAATCTACAATTTTCTTAACTACATGGCATCCATTCCATCGAGTTTTAGAATGTGGTGAGCTTAATGCCGACCAGATAAAACCAGCAATATTGTTATTGATGTCATCCGAGACATGCAACCATTTATTCCATGGACCATCACCAAAATCATTTTCTATATGCAATTCGAACCTAGATAAAGCATAATCAACTAAATCACATGCCTCGCTAGCTTTTATAAAAGTCGATGCACGTTCTACAAATCCAAAAAGTACACTAGCATCGGCGAATTCTTGTCCTTGTGATAATCCATGAAAAATCCCCTTTCTTAAATCCGTTTCTAAGTTATCATCAATATTCAGATCTCTTACTGCCGAAACAAAAGAGTAATTATTGACAAGCTCGTGAGCATATCGGGTGCCTAATCGATTAATAATAGATGGCCATTTCGTTTTAAAGCTCACTTTGTTCTTCCATAAATCGGGTATTGATGCAAGAACTTCTTTACATTCATAATAGTTTACTTCATCGGAAATAAAAAGTAGATCAATAAAATCATATAATTCATTAGCCTTGATTCGGTTAAGAATTTCCTTATATAAATCAACTAACCTGAAATAATGATGATTTTTTCCTTTCAAAAATTCATTTGAGAATCTATCTGTCAAAGTAGCTAACCCTTCAAGGCTCAATATATTAAAGTCTTCAAATACACGTTCCCATTTTTTTATCTCTTTAGTACTAGTTTTTACTAGTTTATTTTTTTGTGAATTATTCGACTTTTTGGTATTATTAAAACCTGAAAGATTGTCCAAACCTATTATACTTATTTGGTGTTTAACCGCAATAGACTTCATTTTCTTCCAATAATTAGGACCACTACCCTCTTTACTTAATAAGTCATATGCATCAATAAAAATTTTATTTTTTAAGCTTATTGATGATGCTTTTTCCAAACAGATTTCTAATAATTTATTTAAATGATGATCAGATAAAAAACGAATCATTGACCATCCTTCCTCTGGGTTAATTGTTTCTGATCTTACTAAATAATTTAAGAGTGATTCCATTTGACACTCAAATCTCCCAATCTCTCTATCGCGCCATCTGCTTAGCGCTGATAATCCAATTTGGGGAGACATTTTTGTACAAGTGACTAATGCACCAGACCTATCCCAATGTTTTTCTCGATATACAAATTCCCCTACCAATTCGGTACAACGGATAAACCTGTAAGCTAATTCGTCTGTGGATTCTGTGGCAGATCTATCTCCTAAAGCATCAACTGCATTCCATCGTTGAACAAGTTCATCTCCAAATTTAGACACAATATTTATAGCATCTTCAAAATAGACTGCTGCATCATCCTTAGAACTTGGTAAAATGGCACGTGCTAATGAAATATAGAAATCAGCAATTTCTTCAGGGCTAGACTCTTTCAACCCTTTAATTGAGTCATATGTGGAACGCTCTAGTTCTAATAATACAGAACTTAAATGGCTGACTCTATTACCAACTCTCAATAAGTTTATTTGCTGAGGAATTTTAATAGAAGCATTGTCTTTAATATAATTATCATAGTACCGTTTGATAATAATAGGTTTCTGTTGATGGCAATAAAACAAAACAGATGATGACACATTAGCTATTTCTCTAGGTAGATCATCATAGGATCTATATCGATTAGCATATGCTTTATTGGAATCTTCATTTGTTTGTTTTGAGCGTTTATATAAATCATCAATATCTCCCAAAATTAACTGTAATCTAAGCAAAAACCATGGATACAGGCCACCGACCAATTCTTTGAAGTCGCGAATTTCTTCAGAATAGTCTCGCTCTTTATTATCAATTTTATAAACATCAGGAATTAATTCATCTAAATTGACAGCGAAATTCTTTGAAATAACACTTCTAATAGAAAGAGCTTTAAGAAATACTGTTCGTTCATTTGAATTAAACCTTGTACCTACACCTCTAGTTCCTATATTCGGAATATAATAATTCAGTACCTGAAGAATGGTTTTAGTATTCATTTTTCGGTAAAGGCATACTTCTAAAAAAGATACAATTGAATGATTTATATTATCATTGAAATAATCATTCGATTTCTTAATACGTGATTTATTCTGAGATAATAGACTCAAGCATCTTTCCAGATAAACTGTTTCGGCAAAATGTCCAACTTGCATTAATTCACTTACAATAGCAATAACATGATATTTGTTATTTTTTGTATAACTAAGAATTTCATCAATTTCATTAAATCTACTCGCATCAATTAGTTGACTAATAAGTCGTTTGGTTATCCAAAATATGTTTTTCTTTGGTTTTAAACCATTAAGAAATTTTATTGATGATTCTACTCCATTAAGATTTAGACAAGCTAAAGCTATTTCCAGAATATCCTCTGAGCTGACTTTGTTAATTCTATCTTTATCTGGATCATTCTTAGACTCTCTAAAATATATGTGTAACCAATTGAGAGCAGATCTCAAATAACCACTAGCCTCTCCATGATATTCTGGAATTTCACTGAGTAAAGAGGCTGTGTATACATTTTCAGAACCTACCCATTCACTTTTTAATAGGCCTTTAAAAGCAATTTCCTGAACTTTTGATTTGTCTTGAAAAACAGGAAGAAGATCTATATTGTTTTGAAAAAGATTCTGTTGTCTTTGATTTCCTGCCATTTCTTCGCCAGCTCTTAAAGCAAGTTTGATTGAATCTCCATACTTATTTGACCTCAGAGCTGCTTTAAAAGCAAATTGAAGTCGATATACTAGTATATTCCTAGTATCTATTGGATTTTCCTTAGGTAAAAAATTATCAGACAACGCCATGTTAATTAGTTGCTCGTATTGACCAGCTTGGAGATAAAGTTGAGGAAGTACTTGTGCTATATAGGTATTCTTACTAGCTAGTGGTTCTAGTACATTAATATAATTAGCAAAGTCTTCTTGTGAACCTAAGTATGTATTTCGAAACCATGTCTCAGTTGGTTCATCCCTAAACTGTACTGACGAATCCAGCATCCATAATGAACGACCAATATCTGCAACAAAACTTTTCACATCTTCAACTTTCACTTTAGAAACTTGGGATAAAACCTGAATAGGAATATTAGGTGGCAAACTTGCCAATCCTGTGCATATTTTGTCTACATAAGATTGATAGTTAGACGGTAAGTTGTCTTTTATTTTTTGTACAGCACTATTCAACTGTTGTTCAATTTGTTCTTCAACAGTTGTTCCATAAGGTCCGAGGTATTCTAATAATTTACTCATAGAAGAATGACCTGCAGCTATCGAGTTCATTTGCACTCTAGGGTTTCCACTTGTCAATCGATGAAATTCAAAAGCCTGACTTTCATTCACTGTTGGAAACCAATTTTTTAAATTCTCAAAAGATTCTTCTTTTGAAAACGGAAGAAGGCTCAATTGAGTAATAGAATTTGAAGGCTTTAATAGATGAGTACGTTCAGGTCGACAAAGTAATACGAGTTTACAATCTTGAGGAAATTCTTCCCTTAATAATTCACTAGCAAAGCATGAGTCACTAAATTCTTGAGCCGCCATTTCTGCGTTATCGGCAGCATCAATTAAAATAACTAGTCTCGCAGATTTAGTCACATTTTTTAATGAACTAATTGATGACCTGATTCTGGTTAAAAAACCACGCATAATATCACTTTCCTGAGTGGTATCCTTAACTAGAATTCTCTCACAGAGCCCGAAAGATGCTAATTCATTGGATATTTGAACAAGTGCATCTCTGTGTCTATGTCTTGGTTCGCTACGACTACGATATTTACCAGAACCAAAACAATCATAAGCTATTCCTAATGAACCCTCAGGTAATGCTCTTTGTATGTAATTACTAAATACGGATTTTCCAACACCACCTTCTGCATGAATAATTAGCGGTTGATCTTCCGTTTTAATGATATCCAATATGTCTAGATATTGGTCTCTCATAGTAATTTTTTCTAACTCTTCGAACATTGAAGGTGCGGGAAACAAATGTTTTTCAGAAGTAACTCCGAAAGGTCTAAGTATATCTTCCTTAATTATTTCTCCGTTTGAGTCAGGAAGAACTCTCTCTTGCACTAAGGAAACTATACTAGCCAACTGAGCTGGGTCAATTGAACCAGGCTGAAGCCTTGCCATTTCAATTTTTAATTCTTCTTTCTGGCTATTATAATCACCTTCACTATCTTCTAAATTCAATAAACCACAAAAAGTAATTAATTCTTTATTGTTAAGTTTTGTATACTTTTTTAGAGTTTCGCTAAATCTCTTATTTACCTTATTACCATTTATAATGTCTATTAAATTTTGCTTAAAGGTTTCGTCAATTTTTCGATTTGTAATTATTGTAAAGGAAACTCCATTCAAGGATTTCTCTTTTACATGTTGCTGATATCTCTCAGAAAAACCTATAATAGTATCTTGTAATCCACTTAGAGTAAAAGGCTTGTTCTGCTGTACTGTGGTATGTTTCAATTGATAATACTCAATTCTCTTTTTTAAGTCAACATCATTGTAATATTCGGATACATCAATAACATACTCGCCTGCTTTACGTCTTTCCTTTGATCCTTCGATAATAACCTTAATCAGGTTTGAAGTTGGTTGTATTAGTCTCAAACAACGCCTAGCTGCCCAACGATAATGAAACACATCTCCAGCTCGTGAATATGATACTAACTTATTTGTGCTGTCTTCTAATTTCATTAGGACTCTTGTTATAATTTGAGTTTTCTATTTGAAAAAATCTTGTGTTCATGTAAATATTAATAAATATCCACAGATATATTAAAACTAAACAATATTTAAAAAGCTTTTAATTAAGGGAGAACTTAAATGTAATTAAATTTGTAAGAATTATTCTGATGTAAAAATATAAATAATTGAAAGTTATTAACTTCTTATATACATTCCACACACATTTTATCCACTCCACTGCCCTTTACTCATTGTTTAATATTTTAATAAATGGGAATTCGTGAATCTTCGTTCCTCGATTTCAGAAAAAGAGTGTTTATTCACAAGGATAATATTGTTTTAGTTGAGTTCATGAATCTTCGTACCTTGATGTCATTAACTGAGTAGAGAAACATTAAATAAAGAAAAGTAATATTTAACATGCGCTTTTAACCACATCGAGACACGACGATTCACGAACTCGGTAATTCATAATAGAAACCTTTGAATAAAGCGCATCTTTACATTTCATTAGCGCTCAATGCGGGCTGCATAAAAGCATATTACTCCTCCTTAACTTCTTCAACAGTTTTAATACCGTCATCATCGTCATCGTCATCGTCGTCATCATTCTTAGCTTTTTCATTTACCTTTAAACTAAATCCTCCGACAAAACGAATGGAAAATTGAAATTGGATATCTGTTAATCCTTCAATAGCACTTTCTGATGAACCACGCATCATTGGAGCTGTAAATTCTGCTATTATGTTATTTAGTCTAAAACTAAAAGCGGGTTCTAGTCCACTATAATTTTTATCTACAGTTCCTAAAAATTGATTTCTTAAATCGTTATTTGCTTCAGATGATATGTCTCCTGTGACATGTCTAGATCCATAGTATAATCCAAAACGCACACTATATCGTCTCTTGTTTTCATCGTCTCTTATTCTATCATTGGGTAAGAACTCATGAAAAAAACCATACCTAAAACTAATTGAACCAGCATATTGGCTAATGTTATCTGTTCCGTTATTGTAGTTCCATAGTACGTTAGAGGCGTTAACTCTCATATTCATGCCGCTTATAACTTTTGTAATCCAACTCCCTTTTTCCCAGTCGAGCTCTGGGTTAAAATAGATATTTGTATTTATAAAAATAGATTGTTTTGGGCTTACAGGATTAAGAATATAATGTCCAAATAACCTTTGATTTGTTACTTCATCTGAAACCACCTTAGCTCTCAATGAATCAATACTCGACGCCACATTTATATAAGCTTCCATATCTAAACTTTCTACGAGCTTCATTTTAGAGTCACTATCTGGCTTTCCATCACTGCCTTTTTTAAGAAAGTAACGTTCAAAAATAACTCCTAATCCAGCAGAACCTTGGACATCTTCATTAGCTTCGTTAATATTTTGTTGCAAATTTGCTGTACCTACAAAATCAATATGGAATTGATTTGGTCCATTAGTTGGTGGTGCCATTTTTGCTAATTCATATTCCTCATATAAATTATTTTTAGAATTAATGGCTGCATTAAACGTTAGTTTTTTTAAATAGTCAGATTGCGATAAACTAAAATCTTTTAAATAGTCGATTGTAGAATTAGATTTCTGCAAGTCTTGTCCTAATAATCCCATTGGGATTAGAATAAAGAAGTAAAATAGTCTCATAATAATTGCTTTTTGGTTAACGGTTAAATAAAATTAATAGCTAATAGTAATAGATTGAATAAAATCTATTAAAAAGGGAATAACCTGCAATTATCAGTAATTTTCAAGGAGGATTAACCACTTATTATCAAATGATTACGTAAATATATGAAAATAATTTAAATAAAATATTTCGTACACTTTCTACAAAGCTCTTTCTTATTGTTTATTGGCAAAAAGAGTGCTCAATTCACTGATAAACCCATAAGTATTAAAATCTGGATTCGCCTGACTTATACTATAAGAAAGAACTAATTTTGATGCAGGACAATAACCAATAAAGGTGTTATAAAATCCAAAATGGCCATAGTAGATATTTCCATTTAAATTAAACTCATAAACACCAAGTCCATAACGGCTTTCGTTGTCCTTTGTGCTTTTAACATCAATCATTTTGGCTAAAGATTCTTTATTGATAAGTTTATAATTAAATAATGCTTTTATAAATAGCACCAAATCAGAATTTGTAGATACAAGCCCTCCTCCTGCCCAATCGAATGAGGTATTAAGTTTAGAAAAATTAATAGCACCAAAATATTGATGAATCTTATCTAATTTGGCTATTGGATTTTCATAATACTCAAAAAATGTATGTTTCATTTCTAAGGGTTGCAATATTCTATTTCGTATAGATTGCGCTAGTTTACTAGTATCTAATTGCTCTATAATTAAGCCTAATAAGAGATAATTAATATCAGAATAATGCCAACCTTGACCAGGTATAAACTTTGGTTCTTTATTTAAATTGAACTGATAGTAAAGTTCAATTATAGATTCTGGAGTATAATTTTTATCTGGATTTTGAAAAAGCAGTTCAAAAAATTCATCTTCACGATCCGTAAAAATATCTGCTAAACCAGAACGATGTGCTAATAATTGCTCTATAGTAATCTCTTGTGCATGTTTTATACCATTTAAAATATGCAGATTATTAAAATCGAGGTAATCAATAGCATCTAAGTAATTGCTAATGGTGTCATTTATGCTAAGCTTACCTTCTTCTTCAAGCTGAAGAATAATAGTAGACACAAAAAGTTTGGTACTGCTCGCAATTTTAAAAGCGCTAAGTTTTGTAACCGCATGGCCTAATTTTGAGGCTGTACCAAAACCTTCGTTGTAAATGACGCCACTATTCTCATTTTCTAAATAAAGCAAAATACTATGAACAGGAGCTTCTGAGTGCGGATTAATGTTACTAATAATTCTTTGACTAATAGAATCGTTTTGACCTATGATTATATTTGAAAAAAACAATAGACAGATCACTAGTATTTTCGCTTTTAGAATCTTATAATTTACTAACATAACCTCATTATAATTATTTGTTTTCCCTAAAAAAGTGATACAACCGTTTACTCCCAAATCTTGGTGCAATATTATCATCAGCCATAAGCGTTAAAAAGAACTCAATTGGTCCATAAGTTTTAGATGATGTAAATGTACGCAAACTCCAAATTGCAAATGTTCTCAACCCATCTGGTAGATGAATGATTTTTATTGGTTTCTCAAGCGCATCTAAGGCCATCTCACCTATTTCATTTAAGGTTAAAATATCTGGACCACCAACAACAATTTCATTATTTGCTGTGTTAATAGCTTGTAAACACACAATTGCCAAATCCTCACCATGAATGGGATTAAATTTTTGCTCGCCATTTCCAAATAGATATATTTTTCCGCGTTTGGCCATATCCAAAAAATCTTTCATATCTGAGAAGAATCCATTAGGACGAATTACTGTAAATTCTAAACCAGAATTTTTTAAAACATCTACAAATTTTTCTTTGGCTTCAAATATTTTGAGATGTCTGTACTTATTACCGTTTATAGCAGATACATAAATAAATTTCTTTACGCCTGCCCTTTTGGCTTCGTTTAGTAAATTAACATTAGCTTGGTAATCTACATCCATATACGTTAATCCTTCTTTTTGTCTTGTAATACCAACGGTAGAAATAACTGTAGTTACACCTTCACAAATACCTTTTATAGATTCTGTTTTAGTGACTTCTGCTTCTATTATTTTTACGGCGTTGCTATTAAATTGTTGCAATTTTTTAGATGACCTTGTAATAAGTTTAGCGTTAAAGTTGCTTTCTACTAATGCCTTAGCAATGTAGCCGCCTAAGTAACCTGTTGCACCTGCCAATAATACGGTTTGTGAATTGTATTTTTTCATTTTACATTAAAATTTGAATCCTATATACAAATTCGGTTCAAACAGAAAGTAAGATTTCCATTGATTATCTATCGCTTTAAATTCTGCTGGTGTATTGGTATCGAAAATCCAGTTTTGACAATGAATTTGAGGCTCTATAAAGAATCGTTTCTTTTTGCCAAATGAAAAATGATACCCAACATGGTAAGACGTGTAGAGTTTGAAACCGTTCGCTATCTTTTTGTCTTTTTCATCTAAATAAGTTTTGAGTTGTGGCAAAACTTCTACGGACGCAAATAAGCCTTTCCAAAGCATACGTTGATACGTAAATCCTACACCTGTTTCTCTAAGATGACCAGGATAAAACTCAGTTTTAGAATCTATTTTATCTAAAAGACCGTCCCACCATTGTATTCCCATTGGTTGGAATAATCTCCAAGTTGCAAATTTTAAACCTATTATATTCTTGGCATCTAATTCGCGTTTAAAATGAAGCTCAATGTGTTCTGTATTGGTTCTTTCACCTCCTTTGCCAATGTTTCCTAGTATTATTGCAGGAAAACTCACTCTATATTTATAATCTGCGTTATCGTTAATGGTATTTTCTTCGTTCTGTGCAAATCCATTTAAAGTACACAGCATTAAACCTATGATTAAAAGTTTTTTCATTTTTAGTGTTAATTTGATTGATTGTTTTAACTACGTATTTACTTAAGGCTGAACTGGTAAAGCGACTGATTTAATGCTTCTGCTTTAACAGCACAGCCTTTAATTGAACTATACACGTGCTTAATTAAACTCGTTTGTTAATAGTTGCTCTATAATTGTACTTCGTTGTGAACCAGAATCATCTTGCTTGTTACTTAACAACACAATGGTTGCGTTATATTCTGGCACAAAACCTATCATGCTCCAATACCCATTTATATCGCCTCCATGCCAATACATAGTTGTATCACCTTCTTGAGTTGTAAACCAACCTAAACCAAAATCAACAAATCCGCTTGGCACATTCTGAGCAAATATTTCGGCTTTTTCAGAATCTGTAAACCAATCTGCTTTTACGGCATCTGTCCAAATTTCCATATTATTTGGTGTGCTACTAAAGTCGCCTACACCAAATGCAATAGTCATAGGATATGTACTATTCACATTACCATTTTTATAACCTTCTGCATGGTTATTTGTATTAATACTATTGTTACCCTTGTAAGTATTTGTCATTCCTAAAGGCGTAAAAATATTTTGCTGAATGTAATCGTGGTAAGACATTTGAGATAATTCTTGTACTAGCAAAGCCGCAATAAGAAAGTTTGAATTGCTATACTGTTTACCTGAACCTGGTGTGAAATTGAGACCATTTTCTGAGATCATTAAGGTTATAACTTCATATATATCTTCTTCATCTAAAGTTGCACCTTGCTCATAAGCATCTTCAACTACAAATTGATAATCTGGAATACCAGATTGATGTGATAATAATTGTGCAATTGTAATTTGATTGCCGTTTGGAAACTCTGGATCAAATTCATCTAATGTTTGATTAAAACTATTAATTAGTCCATCGCGTTTAAGTTGCACAATAGCTGCTGCAGTTAATGTTTTTGTAACAGAACCAATGCGGTAAGCAAGATTATAATCTTGAGGTTTTGCACTGCTTTGGTTTGCTAATCCAAAACCTTGACGCACTAAATCATTTCCGTTTTTAGTGATAATAGCATACCCTTGAAAACCAATATCCGTTAATACATTTTCTGCGCTTGTATAACTATTGTTTTGCGTGTTGTTGTCATCATCTGTTGCGCAAGATGTTGCTAAGGTTAATACAGATAGAAATACAACGATCTTTAATTGGTTTAATGTTTTACTCATACTATTTTTAGTAAAGTTTGAGACTAATTGATTTGATAAATTCATTTGTGTTCGTTTTTACTTGATTGATAATTATTTGATGATGCAAATTTGGAATTTAAGAGTACTCCAATCGTTCTAGATTATAATTTCAAACGTTCGGAATTATTTCTTTTAATTATTTTGAATATGATGTGTGTTTAGTGCGATGGTTCAGTTTGAAATTCTTCAATAGCATTGAGGTATTGCAACGCATCATTAACTTGACTTCCGCTACCTTTTAATAACCAATTCAACCATTTTGAATTGATATTTTTTGGATGTAATGCCTTTAATAGCATTAATGAAACTACTTCTAGTAAAACTGTGGTTATACTAAAAGATATAATCATATTAAAGTTGAGTAAAGTCATAACGTCCAGGTTAAATAATACTTTGAAAAAGAAAATACCAACAAACGGACCAAATGGTAATAACCAAGCCACAATTCTGAAATTTTGAACTACTGATATTTTAAGTTTTACTAACTTTTTTTGAATATTGACTACTGCTTTAGAATAGTCAATAGAAAAAATGAGTTTGAGCTGTTTTATAGAAGACCAAACTAACCAGAATGAGAAAAATGCAACTACAACTCCAGAGAATGTAAAATACCAATGTTGAGCGTATGAAATCGCAAAATACATAGCATAGAATCCCAGTATGGTATAAAACACTAATGAGCTAATTGGCAAAAACAGTAAGTTTTTTATGGACGTTTTTGCTTTTTCTAGTTTTATTTCTTTTAAAAGTTTTAAGTTTAAAATTCTGTTCTCTTGTAATAGAGATTCACTTTTTTTCCAAAGGTTTATGATTTCGATGTGTTCCATGATTTTATTGTTTAAATTTTTTCTTTAATTGATTTTTAATCCTACTAATTTTGGTGCCAACGTTACTAATTGAAATCCCTAAGGTTTCAGAAATTTCTTTATGACTATTACCATCTAAATACATTATTACAATGGCTTTATTTAATGGGTCAAACTCTTGTATAAACTGTCTTAATTGTTTGATTTTTTCATCTGTATTATTCGTTTGCTCCTCTTGGATTGACACCATTTTTGAAGGCATAGCAACTAAATGTTTCTGTCTAGTTTTTAGTTTTCGGTAATATGAAATTGATAAATTAAATGCCACTCTATACAACCATGTTGTAACTTTCACATTATGATCAAATGTTTTATAACTCTTTATTACCTGAAAAATAATATCTTGAATTAAATCTTCCTGCTCATTGATATCTGAGCAATAGCTATTCACAACCTTGTAAATAAGGTTTTTGTTTTGTTCTATAATATCTGATATGTCAATCTCTGTCGATGAGCCTTTCATTGCTATTTTAGCTTCTTTATCCATTAATCGTTACATGCTGAATAAAATCACACATTTCACGAAAAAACTTTTTCAAACTTAGAAGTTAAGACAGCATCAATCGTTCTGATATATAATTCAGAACCTAAATACGGCAGAAAATAAATTGGTATTGAACAGTTATTTTTTATTGGATTTCACCCATTGACTTGGCGTAATGCCTTCTGTTCTTTTGAAGTAAGTATTAAATACACTTTTAGAATTAAACCCACTATCATAAGCCAATCCTAAAATTGTGATGTGATTGAATTTTGGGTTTAAAGCAATGGTTTTAAAATGTTTTAATCTGAATTGATTTATATAATCGTTGAAGTTCTTATTAAATTCAGCATTAAGCAACCAAGACAGTTTATTAGGATGCAACTTGATACTATTACCGAGTTCTTTTAATGAAAGATTAGAATTCAAATAAGGTTCATTATCCTTTATATAGTTTGCTATAACGACCTTGTAATTCTCAATTTCGGAATGCGTAAGAGGTTTTGGCGATTCATTTTCTACTTTATTTGAGGCTTTATTATTTGAAGTAGAGCATCCTGAAGACATAATTTGTTTTTCAATAAACCGGAAACGTTCATACTTTCTTAAAGGATCTAAAAATGGATCTAATTGAAAATTGATAAGTTGCCCAATTTTCAATTTCATTTTGTCTTCAAATATTTGTAATGCTTTTTCTATTTTACCAGCATGTATGAGGTAATAAAAATGCCAAGGATAAATGCTTTTAAAACTCGTTTCGATATCAATAAGATCCTCATTTATCACATTGTTAGAGGCTTCTTTATTAATAAGGTTAAATAGAATTTCACAAACTTTAGGGCTTATAAGTTGTGGCATCGTAGCGATATAATCTTTGAACTTAGAAGTATCATTTAAAAACATGAAACACGCCAATTTTGTTTCAATTGCTAAAGTAAAATTAGGATCAATTCTTAAGCATTCTTCTAAGTGATTTACGGCCTCAATATAATCTCGATTTAGAAAATAGATATTCCCTTTTGTAAAATGATGATTAGGAGATAATGGACTAATTTCTATGGCCTTATTAATATTTGATAGGGCTTCATCTAATTGATTGGTGGCCATGTAAATTTCCGCAATACCTTCGTAAGCTATAGCATAACTCGGATTTTTAACTAAGGTCGTTTTTAAAAGTTTTATGCCTTTGGTATAATTCCACTCGTTCCAAAAACTTAATGAAGATTCAGAAAAATAACCTAAATAAGATTTTGAATTAATCTTTAAACCTTGATTTAAATAGTGATTAGCGCTCTCCTCTCCTATCTTTTTATCAATACATCCCCAACTTGATAAAATACCATAAGATCGACTTAATGCAAAGTAGGCATCATAGAAATTATGATCTATTTCTATACTTTTTTTGTAGTAATTAATGGCTTCAATATAGTCTTCTAAAATCCAATTTAATTGATAGGCTCTCCCTTTTAAATACAGCTTATAAGCATCAATACTTTTAGTGCCAACAACAGAGATTCGTTTTGAAATATCCAGATGACCAAAATTTTCTCTTATTTGGTCTGCAATGATTAAACTAATTTCATCTTGAAGCTCAAATACATCATCTAATTTTCTATCAAAATTTTGAGACCAAACCTGAAAACCATCATTTGTGCGTATCAATTGAATATTGATACGTATTCTTTTATTGAAAATCCTTATACTTCCTTCTAGAACTGTCGCTACACCTAATTTGTTGCCAATGTGTCTAACATCTAAATTATTGTTCTTAAATACAAAAGAAGAGGTTCTTGCTATAACTTTTAAACCCTTTACCTTGGTAAGTGCATTAATTATTTCTTCTGTAATTCCATCACAAAAATAATCGTTATCAATATCATTACTCATATTGACAAAAGGTAATACAGCTATAGATTTTTGGTTAATCAACGTATAGTTTACTTAAAGCAATGTAAAAGTATGAAAACATAATAGAATCAAAAAAAAATCCTATTAAGTCATTATATTGCAAACTATTCCACATATTTTCTTCCATTCCATTACCCATCCTTAAAAAGAGTGTTCCAATAACTGAGAGAAAAAGTTTATAGATTAAATTTTTATAGAATAAGATTACTAATATGCGCTTTTAACCCAAATAGAGTATGCGAGATTCATGAACTCAATAGTAAAAAATAGAAACCCCGAAAATAAAGCCTATATAGTCATCCATGACGCTTTTTTCATTTAATTTTTTTGTTTAATACTTTAATTCCAAGTGCTATTAATATTACTATCAATGCAATAAAAAATATACTTGTTGAAATGCTTTTTATAACCGAAAATATATTGGTTGCATAAACTGTAGCCTCTTTCAATTCAGGATAATTTTTAAGCATTGTAATAATTCCGAAATTCTCCAAATAGTCTGCAATCCCGGCAATTATGGGTAATAGACAGAGAAAGCTATAAGGGGAATTGAATTTGTTCAGTTTTTTTAAGAAATATCCCAAAAGCAAACAGTAAGAGAGTCCGAATAGTAGAGGATAAATCATATCCACAGGTATTTGGTTAGTTAGATAAGTCAAACGTCCATTTTCTCCAAGCAAACTGAATAATTCACTTACATAATTTAAATCATAACCTATAGGCATCATATCCAGTAATTTCATTCCGTTAGAGAATTCCATTGTTTTAGGAATTGTAACAGTGAGCATAAAGATGTAAACAACATTTGTCAAGATAAAAAGTCCTAAAACTTTTTTTCCTGAACTATTCTTTTCAATAAAATTGGTTAATCGTTTCATTTTTTTCAAATAAGTGCTAGCAATAGAATACACGGTAATAGATTAATGTTTAGTATTTTCTTTTTTTAAGTTAAAATCTATACCCTATACGTAAGTGCATATTTAATTCCATCTCACTCTTGTCCTTTGAATAACCAGCTCGTTTAGCAAATGTGTGACTAAATCCTGCTCCAAGACCTGCTTCATAATTAAAATGTTTGCCTAAATTTCGTCTAATTCCCCAAGTTGGTATAATGGAAAAATCACTCACAACAGGAGCATTGTCTTTATTGAATAAGACAAACCAATCTGGATGGTAGCCCATTTTTAAAGCAATAAAATTGCCACTATTACCATCAATTCTTTTTGATTTTTCTGAGCGTTTTTTGAGGTTGTAATAGAACCTTGGTTCCACAACTATAACAGGTGTTAATAGAAATGGAGCATCATAATCATCGTAAAAAGTAGTTTCCCAAATACCAAAATCAAAACCAAGTTCTGTTCTTAATGCTATGGTATTTGAAAGTCTTGCTTCATTATATGCCCAGATTCCTAATACTCCAGTTTGTAATCCAAATATTGATTTTTCTACACTTGTGTTTTGTGATTTCGCGATAAAAGTTAGTCCGCACAAAATCAACGTAAATATTGTTTTTTTCATAATAAAAATTTAAGTGAATTTGTTAATTCTAACCTAGAGCCAGCTAAACCCTAATCCGATATTAAAAGTAACGGCATCTCTATGCGCATCGCCATCTAATTTTGCACGACCAAGCACTAAATTTGATTGTAAATTAAGTGCGAAATTTTTCTTTTTGTAAATTTCATAACCTGTACTTGCCATTACTGCGCATCCAAAATTCCAATCATCATTGACATCGTCTTTTATATCATACAATGCTGGTGCATCAATAGCTAGGCCAATTCCACCATGAATCCACCAACGGTCTTTTACCCAATATTGTACAGAAGGTATAAAACTACCAAAGTGTCTGTCGTTATCCTGAAATTCGTAAATCGCTCCTGGCATTGCGGCAGTAATAGCCAGTTTGTCATTTAACATGTATCCCAATTTTAAATCTGGAAAAATAAATGAACCTTGAGATTTATCAAAAGTTTGGATGCCTTCACAATCTTCTACACTGATAACACCTCCTCCTACTACGAATTCTATAATAAATCCTTCTCTTACTGTAGTGCTTTCTAATTTTGATTCTGTGTTTTGTGCATATGTTATACTCGATAATAATACAAAGGCTACACAAGCCATTCTTAACATAATTTGTTTTTTAATTGTTTTCATAATTGTTCGTTTTTAAATTGATTTTGATTAATTAATTATTGATTAATGATTTTTCAAATTTCTCAAGATTAATTGATGATTTTGAAGTTTAATGTCTGAACTGTTGATTTAAAATGATGAATTGTTAACGATGTATAAACACTCTATTTTTATTGCAAAAAGGATGACATCAACCAAACTTTCATTATGAAAAGAGAGGTTATTAAACGCGCGTCGCATTTATCAAAAGCATCAATATTTTAAGGTTTAACGTCAATATACGCGGTAGTTAAATTCTAAATTTGAATTCATCTCAAAACAAAATATTATGAAAAATGAAAAAAATAAAGAATCTTATAATTCTGAAATCACTAAAGAAGACGAAAACATACTTGGCGATAAGTCTGGAAATCTAAGACAAGATAATGGTGACGATGAAATTCTTAAAAAACGAGAAATTGAACCAGATTTTGCCGCTAAAGATTTAGATATACCTAGTAGTAGAGCATCGAGACCTTTAACAAATGCTAAGCTTTCTGATGAAGAAAACCGCCATCATAGTTTAGGTAGTTCTCATAATGAGAATTTAGAATTAAATATTGATAATTCTCAAGGTTCATAATTTGCATTCAACTTTAAAATTATTACCTTATTTTAAATAATTTGTTCAAAAGCTGACATTATCTCGTAAAGCTTTTGAACTCATTATTTATAGATGTTTCTGCTGCGTTTATTATAGTTTCTTCTATTATTTTAAAATCCGTTTTATTAGGCACATGCTTAGAGCCTTTTAATAAAATAACTTCTTCTAATGATGGAAATAATCGTTTAGCTCTTTTTATCATTTTTTTACCTGGAAAAATAATATCATTTTCAGCCGCAAAGATTGTAATTGGTGTATCAATGTCCTTTGCACTATTTTTAGTTATAATTGGTAATGATGAGAAATCCATATTGCAATATTGAAACGTTCTCGATAAGAAGTTAAGAGCAAAATCATCATACTCTGAAAAAAGTGCATTCATCACTTTAGTAATCTGTTCTTTATCATTCGTTTTAATAAACTTTTTTAATGGAATAAATAGTTTCCATATGTTTACAAATGGGTTTCCATTTACAATATAAACAGGAGCAATAAGAAATACTTCTTTTATAGGAATTTGACTAAACTCAAGGGCTTTTAGACTAATAAGTCCGCCAAATGAAAACCCAACTAAAGTAACATTTTTAAGACCTAATTTAATAATTACTTCTAATAGCCAATGACCATAGTCTAAGGATTTTATGTCTAAGCGATGCTCATCACTTTTATTTGGTTGAGCCAAAACATCTACAGCAAATACACGATAATGTTTAGAAAGATCCGAAAAGGATTCTAAAATTAATGGCGCACAACCACCTGTACCATGAATAAGTACTAATGGTGGCAACTGAGCATTCCCAGTTATGATAACATTAGTTTTTCCAAATTGTGTATCTATACATTCTTCCGTATAAATAATGTTGAGTTCTTGTAATTTTTGATTATAAAGTTCGAGGATCTCTGTTTTTCCTTCTTCTGATTTAAAAAACATGATTGATTTAATTTGTTGATTGATGAATTCTGATTGATTGATAATACCTAATGTGATACACTATAAATGACAGGCATCTGACCTTTCCATTTTGCCCATAAGCTATCATCTGTAATTAAACTAGCCATAAAATGACCTACATTAATTCGACTTACTTTTCCGGCATTAAAAATGGCACTTCGTGTTGGCGACTTGTAAACCTCATATTCAGAGACTTCGTCTTCGTTAATTAATCCGTCTGGCCGCACTGCTGTCCACTCTATTGCAGTATTATTTTGCCCAATTTCAGTTCTTAAATAATCTGCTGCTGCTTCATTATCTACATGAGGTGGTAATAATATACGAAGCAACCCAATGACACATTTTTGTGCAAATGAAATAGGTTCATTGAGATCTCTATTTCTATTTCCCGTAGTGTTCATTAGAACAAACTTTATTGGCGTTTGTGGATTGTTTGCTTTTATGGCGTTGCATAACCGTTTTGTAGCATCTGTAACCAATTTTCTTGGTTGTCCGTAAATTCCTTTCCACGTTAGATTATGTCCAAGGCAAGATGCCACTGCATTACAACCCCTTACAATATTGCACATTTCGCTATCACTTAAATCTAAAACACTTGCAGAAATTATTTGAATATGAGCATCGTTTTGCCATGATTTTGGTAATTTTTCTGGTGACCTAACGATGACTTTAACTTTATGTTTTTGAAGACGTAATTGTTCTACTAATTTTTGTCCTGTGGCACCACTTGCGCCTACTACTAAAACTGTCATACTGATTTTGATTGATTCATTGATTGATTGATTGATTGATTGATTGATGATCTATTTTTATTTCTATAAATTCTCTTTTACTGCCTTTCTCCAAAAGTATAACCCAAAAACAAAGGTTACTATGGCGAACATAATTCCGTTTTCGCCAAGCCAATGTTCAGTTCCTTCTACTTTTATGGTTAGCGAAGGCATTATTTTTTGGATATAGACATTACTTACGGCGTGAAAAATTACGGCAGGCCACAGGCTTTTAGATTTAAAAGTGTAGTAAGTCATAACAAATGACATAGAAATGATTACAATAAAGAATGTTATGAATTCTAATAACACATTACTACTATAGTAAACCAACAGTGGCCAATGCCACGCAGCCCATATAATTCCACTAAAAATAGAAACACCAGTAAAGGACAGTACTTTTCTTAATTCATATATAAAAAATCCTCTCCATCCTATTTCTTCTCCTAAAGTTGTTGCCGAAGCTCTTATCACTTCAACAGTGCCTAATAAAATAATAGCGATGATTGTTATTGCTGTTGGGCTTAAAGTTCCTATGCCAAACAAACCAAGCTCTTTTCCCCATTCTGTAATTACGTCTTCATTAGCTAAGCTTCCGAATCCAAAAATCCAGATTAATAAATATGTGATTACGCCATATACGGCAGGCACAAAATAGGACCATCGTATATATTTCCAATCTCCCCAATTCCAGTTTAAAGATGAAATTTTACGTCCTTTAATTTTTAAAGTAATAATTGCAGCTATTGCAGGACACCACATAATTGCTCCAACATAGATTCTTGATGGATATAAATTGACTATGGCATAATGAAAAGGTGAAGTTAATGCAATTACAAGCCCGAGAAATATAAAAATTGTTTTCCAGGTTTTATATTTACTTTCGATTGATTCTGTCATGATTGATTGATTTATTTATAAATCGAAGAGATACTTCTTAATTTGTTACAGCGTTGCACAAATAGTGCTTTTACTCCTTTGCCTTCCGTAAAATTTTCACAACACGACTATGTGTTATTTCTAATAAATTCCATTGGTAACCTTCAAAATCCGTTGTATTCATAAATTGAATAACTACAGCATCAATATCTTTATGGTATTCTGCCATACATTGATAACCAGCTGCCAATCCACCATGATTAAATTCATAAAGTGATGCGTAAATTTTCACTTCTTCCTCATTAAGTAAGCTACCATCATTTAAAGCTCTTAAGAATATCCCAACATCTTCTGCTGTGGCTATCATACCTTGGTCTTCTGTTTTAAAATCGTCATCTAAACCAACATAATACCCACTCATCACGTTATCCAAATTTTTCACTTCACTAATTGAACCAAACGTATTATTGAGACCAAGAGGTGTAAAAATTCTCTTTTTAAAATAGTCTTGTCGGTTAAGACCTGTTACATTTTCAATTATTCTAGAAAGCAATAAATAATTGGTATTAGAATAGCCGTATTCTTGGTCTGGTTCAAAGTTTTCTGGTAGATCTAGCGCATATTTAAGCACGTCTATATTGGTGTTAGGTTGGTTTTCCCAATACTCTGGATTATCAGTAAAATTAGGAATGCCGCTTCGGTGCTGAACCATCATCCTCACTGTAATTTTATCTGAATTCTCTATTCTATCTTTAAGCTCAGGAAAATAATATGCTACAGTTTCATCCAAAGAAATTTGGTCCTCGTTAACTAATTGACTAATGGACACAGCAACGTACAACTTACTAATACTCGCAATTTTGAATAAGGCATCAGGTCTGGCAGGTATTTTCTCTTTTGTATTATGATATCCTGCGGTATAAAATGCTGGTGGTTTTCCGGCTTCATCTACATATACAATAACACCATCGAACCCATAACTCAATGATTGCTCTACTTGCGCTTGAACTGTCTCTGGTAAAGGTAGAATCCATGCTTTTAATAATATCCAAGGGACAAACCATAAGGAAATAAAGGTACTAAGAAGTAACAATACTCTAAATACTTGCTTGCCTTTGCTAGTTTTCCTTTTTATATTTTCCATAATTCTAACTAAAAAAATATTAATATTAGTCAAAAATATGTTAACTGTAAATGAAAGTGTATTATATAATTCTGAACTGTACGATAAGTATGATGAATTGTTATTATTATTATTATTTACGTTGGATTAATTTTAAAGTAAAAAATTATTAATTTTATAATATAGTTTTTATCATCATTCTATTTTACTTCCTTTATATTTTAATTAAGAAATAGCTAATTTGTATAATAAATAGAAGATAGTTAATTATTAAAAATTCAGTTTTGATTAACAAATTTATTGATAATTTCTAAATTTAATTTGGGGTTAGCCCCTTCACTTCCTGCTACTAATGCACCAACAGCGCAAGCAATGTTAATCGCTTCTTGAGGATTCTTACTGTTTATTAAATAATCAACTAAAGTTGCTAAGAAAGAGTCTCCCGCACCTACTGTATCTATAACTTCAATTTGGTAACCACTGTTATAGTAAAATTTTTCGTTATAATAAAGAATAGCCCCATGTTTACCTTTGGTAACACAAATAGATTGTGTATTTGTAATCGAGGCTATGTATTTTATATTTTGTTCTAAAGAATGCGTTTTTGAATTTAAAGCTTTGCCAATTTCAAAAATTTCGTCATCATTAAATTTAATAAAATCTGCTTCATTCATTAAATATTTTAATAAATCAATAGTGTAATAAGGTTCTCTTAAATTTATATCGAATATTTTATATTTAGCTATTTTTAATAACTGATATAATGTGTTTCTAGATGTATCATCTCTTGCAACCAAACTACCATAAATAAAGGCATCTGCATTTTTTACGCTATGTTTTGCACTTTCTGTTAATTGAATATTATCCCACGCTCTCGGAAATTTTATGTCGTAAGAAGCCGAACCTTTTTGGTTCAGTATAACTTTTACATTTCCTGTTTTTAACTTCTCATTAACCTGTAAATTATCGGTATTTATACCTTGATCTAATAAAAACGTATTTATTTTATCCCCTCTTTTATCTTTACCAATACAACTAATTATTTCAACATTGTTACCTAGTGATTGTAACCGTATGGCAACATTTAATGGAGCTCCTCCAATTTTTTTATGCTTTGGAAATACATCCCAGAGCACTTCTCCATAACAAACCAAGTCTTTCATTTATATTTCGTTTAATATAGTACTGTTAATATCTATTATACTTTTTTGTATGCCATACGCTGAAATATTTTTGTAAGCATTTGTATATGTGCTGACAAAAATCGGATCGTTTTTTAGATTTGAAAAAATGGTTTCTAATTCTAAAAACTCTTCAGGTTTTTCTTTTGCTAATATTGCTTTTTCATTTAATGACTCTTTCATAACATCAATAATGTTCAATTCTTTTCCATATTGATTTTTACCTAAACTATATTTTGCCCATGCAGCAATCAAAAAAGCTGCATGCTTAATACTTCCTTTATATTTTAATTGGGATTTTATAGTTGGTATAATAAATATTGGGATTTTAGCAGAACTTTGGGAACAAATTCTATCAATCTGATCTTTTATGTATTCATTTCCAAAACGCTGCACTAATGAATGTTTGTAGTTTTTAAGATTAATACCATTTAAATTGTCTAAGGTGGGAGTCACTTCGTTACCCATATAAATTCTTAGAAAATTACTAATTGATGCATTACTAACGGACTCATCAATAGTAGTATACCCCATTAAAGCTCCCAAAATCCCTAAAATTGAATGACCAGCATTAAGTAAACTTAACTTCATTTTTTCATAAGGCTCTACATTTTTAACAAATTGCGCTTCTACATTTTCCCATTGTGGTCTACCAGCAATAAAATTATCTTCGATAACCCATTGCTTAAATGGTTCGCAAACAACTGGCCATTCATCTTCAATACCAGTATCTTCTTTTAGTTTGGATATATCTAATGGCGAAGTTACAGGTGTTATCCTGTCTACCATACTGTTTGGAAAAGAGACATTGTTTTTAACCCAAGTCAGAATTTCTGGGGCAGCAACCTCAATATAACTTAAAACCATTTTTTTAGTAATGTGACCATTTCCTTGAATATTATCACAAGATTGAATAGTTACACCACTTCTATCTGTTTCTTTCCTTAATTTTAAGGCTTGAGTTAAAAATCCAAAAATTGTTTTTGGAGCTTTTGGATTATCAAGATCGTGTATAATATTTGGGTTTTTAAACTCAAATTCTCCTGTCGATTCATTATAATTATAACCGCCTTCTGTAATAGTTAGAGTAATTATTTTTACATCTGGATGCGCCATTTTTTCAATAACAACCATTGGGTTTTCTGGAGCATATAAATACTCTACGATAGAACCTATTACACGTCTAGTTAATGAACCGTCTAGTTCTTTTAGTATTAAAGTATATAATCCATCTTGGTCTTTAAGCGTATTATATATTTTTTGATCAAAGTCTAATAAAGCTACACCGCAAATTCCCCAATCAGTAACAGAATTATCGTGTAATAATTGATCTGTGTAAAGTGCCTGATGTGCTCTATGAAAGCCACCAACACCAACATGAACTATCCCTGTTTTTACTTTAGATCTATCATACTTAGGGATAGAAACGATCTCGCTAAATTGAGATATATTTTGATTGTTTAATTTAAAATTTTTCATTGAGAATTCTTGAATAATTAAAAGTTATTTATTGTCAAAACGTTGCAATAACACTGCAAAAATTATAATTGCCCCTTTTACAACTTGTTGCGGATAAGATGGTACATTTAATAAATTAAGTATATTTCCTATGAGACCTAAAATTAAAACACCCATTAAAGTATTTATAGCAGATCCTTTACCTCCATTTAGACTAGCACCACCAATAACAACAGCAGCTATAGCATCTAATTCCCATGCCATACCCATATTTGGGGATCCTAAATTTGTTCTAGAAGCAACAATAATTGCTGCAATTGCAGCTAATGAGCCAGAAATAGCATAAACTAAAAATTTATATTTATTTACTTTGATACCAGATAATCGTGAAGCTTCTTCGTTACTTCCCATCGCTATAATGAGTCGTCCGAAGACATTAAATCTTAACATCACAGCGGCAAAAGCTACGATAATGAAAAATACAAGAGCAATATTTGGAATACCTAAAATAGAATTATTTGCAAAATTAGACATGAATTCTCCTCCAGGTGTCTTAAAAGTAATTGGTGAACCTTTTGAATAAATAAAACCTAAGCCACGAGCAACAGTCATAAGTGCTAATGTGGCTATAAATGGTGCCATTTTTTGAAAAGCAACGAGATAACCAGCAACACTGCCTAATGAAAATCCTATTATAATGGTAAGTACAATTGCAATAGGTAAGACAACTGTATTGACTAATATAGCAAATGTAACAGCTAACAATGCTACCATAGATCCTACGGATAAATCAATACCACCAGTTAAAATAACAATTAGCATACCTATACTAATTATTCCAATACCTGAAACTTGTTTTAATAAGTTAGATAAATTTACTGATGTAAAAAACACATCTGATATTACTGCTGAAAAAACAACCAGTAATATGAAAATAAATATTGTATTATATTTTATTAAAAACTTTAGTATGCCACCAGGACTACTAAATTGTTCTTTTATAGTTAAAGCCATAATTTCGTTTATTTAATGAATTATTATTTAATTGGTTCTCCAATAGAATAGCGCAAAATATTTTCTTCAGAGAATTTCTCTTTTGCTAATTCTCCATAAATAGTACCTTTATGCATTACAAGTATCCTGTCTGAAATCCCCATTATTTCTGGCATATCTGAAGAAATAACTATTACGCCAACCCCTTTCTTAGCGACTTCGTTAATTAGGTTGTAAATTTCTACTTTTGCACCAACATCTACACCACGAGTTGGTTCATCAATAAGAATTATCTTACTATCAATACTTAACCATTTTGCTAAGGCTACTTTTTGCTGATTTCCACCAGATAGATTTTTAACATCAACCTCGGAGTTTGGAGCCTTAATGTTTAACTTATCTATTAGACCTAAAACTTTTTTATACTCTTTATCTGTATTAATAAAGCCTAGTTTACCGGAAATAGATCTAAAGCTAGTAACACTTATATTTCTTCTTATAGATAACGGTAAAAAGACTCCTTCTTCTTTTCGGTCTTCTGAAACAAAACCAATCTCTTGAGCAACCGCATCTACAGGTGATTTAGTTTTTATTTCTTTACCATCTAACATTAAAATTCCAGACTTTTTCTTGTCTGCTCCAAAAATAAGTTTTGCTGTTTCTGTTCTCCCACTTCCCCCTAAACCAGCAATTCCAAGTACTTCCCCTGGTTTAACATTAAAAGAAACATTATGAACTAGGTTATCTCTTGCTGTTAAATTTTTAACTTCGAAAATAGGATTATTACCGATTTTCGCATCACGTTTAGGATATAAGTCAGTAAGCTCTCTACCAATCATTAATCTAATTACGCCATCAGTGTTTGTTTCTGCTGTTGACATACTTCCTGTATCAAGTCCATCTCTTAGAACGGTAACAGAGTCTGCAATTTTAAATATTTCTTCTAAATGATGAGAAATGTAAATAATTGAGATTCCTTTTTCTTTTAGTCTGAATAGGTTGTCGAATAATTTTTGAGTGTCAGTAGGGTCAAAAACAGTAGTTGGTTCATCTAAAATGAGAACTTTAGTGTCTTCTGATAATGCTTTTGCAATTTCTACGACTTGTTTTTGAACAATACTTAATTCTCGCACTTTTGCGGAAGCATCAATTTCAAAACCTAAAGAGTCGATTAGTTCTTGTGCATCTTTAATGAGTTGTTTCCAGTTCATCCAAAATTTACTTGCACCTAATTTGTGTAAATAAATATTTTCTGCAACTGATAAATCATTTACTAAAGATAGCTCTTGATATACTACGCTAATACCTAAAACCTGCCCGTCGTGGGTGTTTTTAGGATTAATTTCTTTTCCATTAAGCAATACTTTGCCACCGTCTTTTTGATGGACACCACTTAATATTTTTACCAATGTTGATTTGCCAGCTCCATTTTCGCCAAGTAAAGCATGGATTTCTCCGTGCTCTACTTTTAAATTTACATTTTCGAGTACTGAAACAACACCAAAACTCTTTGATATTCCGGTCATTTCAACTCGGTATTCACTTTCTGAATTATTCATATCAAATAAGTTTTATATTAAAATAATGCTTTTGGGTTGTAATACTTTGCTGCGTTTTCTTTAGTGATTAATAATGGTGGTGTAAATGAGGTTTTAGGAAAATCTCTTTTTCCATTCATATATTGAATAGCGTATTCAACAGCATTTTTGCCAATTTGAACTGGACTATTCATTGCTGTGCAACCGTAAAAATCTGTATCCATTATATATTTTATAGCTTCTTTTTGTCCATCAGCTCCTGCTACAATTAAAATATCATCAGTTTTTCCGGCTTGCTTAATTGCTTTAATAGCACCTAATACACAAACATCAGACTCTGTAATAACTACATTAATATCAGGATGGGCAACTAAAACATCTTCCATTGCTTTTAAACCACCAGCATACGACCACTCGGTATACATCTGCGTTCTTACATCTAAATTAATTTTTCCTTGTGTTCTTAGTTGTTCTTCTGTAATACCTTCTAATAAACCTTGCTTACGTGTTCTTCCTACAGGATTACCAGCATTACCACTTAATAAAGCTATATTCATTTTTTTATTTCCAAACTTTTTAGCAGCCCATTCTCCTGCTAAAGCTCCATTTGCGTGATTATTTGACTGAATAGTGGTTACAAAATCCGCAGATGGATCAATAGAACTATCGATAATAAATACAGGAATCCCAGCTGCTTTAGCTATTTTAGTTACACCTACTAATGCATCTGGATCTTTAGGATTTAATAATAAAGCATCTACGCCTTTGGTTATTAAATCCTCTACTGCAGCAATTTGTTTGTTTATATCATTTTGGCCATCAGCTGACAAAAATGTCATTCCATTTTTTTCTGTACTAGCTTTTATACTCTGTAATAAAGCTTGGTAATAAGGTGCATTTAATGAAGGTGTTGCATATCCTATTTTCTTTCCTTTTAAGTCTATAGTACTTTTTACAACTTCACTTGTGTCTTCAGCACTATTTACATTTTCGTCGGTTGTAGCTGTTTGTTCTACACAACCAGTTAAGTTTACCATCAATGCTAATACCATTATTGGTAATAACATACTTTTTAAAGCGGATTTAAAATTTAGTGTTTTCATAATTGTTGTCTTTATATTATTGTTTGTTTATTGTTGTTTGTTTATTGTTTTTTAAAATAAAGTAATATCTAATTGTAGTACTGTTTTTTGCTTTTCTGGATTCCACATAGCAGTAACTTCCACTGGTAGCTTATAACCAATAACATCTACGTCTTTAGCTAAAGCGAGACCTACATTAATAATATTCCCTTTATGTTGCGTGTAAAACGTATTATCTGTATGAAAAGACCAAGCTCCACCTACAAAACCACTCAATTTATAGCCTTCTTTTTCATAAAGAGTAGCTTTTACTTCAGCGTAGTTAGTCCAACTATCTTCTAAATTACCATTTGCATCGTATAATAAGGCTCCACTTGAATCTTTGGCAACATCTTGAGATTGACCAAAAAGTATGATACCATAATATACTGAGAATTTATTAAAATTATAGCCAAAATTTACATCAACAAAATTATAGCTAGTTGTCTTGTCGTATGCCCAATAATGAAGTTTTTCTCCTCGCTCTTCAACTCCTGTATAATTATTATGTGTTACTATCTCTGTAAAAAACTTATCCGTAAATCTATACACCGCATAAATTGAAAATTCCTTATAAGAATTGCCAGAAGTACCAAAACTACTTCCTCCCCAAAAACCAAAAGTAAACTTCTTATTTCTAGTATTATATTCTAAATTAGTTGCAAATATTGGACCCGATTGCACAACGAATCCATGCCAGGTATGCATGTTTTTTAAATGAGCTCCAAACTTAAATGGCTTATAATTTTCCATCATTGTAGAATCAGATTTGTCGTTTTCAAATTGTTCGATTTTTTCATCTTGAGCATCAGCAAATGTTATGCATAGGAGCATTATAAAACAAAATAAAATCGATTTAGTTGGGGATTTAGATTTAAGTTGAAAATTTACATTAATTAATGATAGATCATCACTACGCCTTTTAAAATTTGTTTCCATATTATATTAGTTTATTAGTTAGTTTTTATAAACGTCATAAGTACGCTTGTTTTTCAAATGTACTGTAAAAAAATAGTAATAACCAAATTATTTGTAATTTATTTGTGTTTATGATAATATATTGTTGTCAAATAATTAATATGTTAAGTTTTTATTGTATTTGATGTAATACACATTTAATGTACTTTTGACGTTTATTAATTATTGTTTTTTTTGAAGTAAACAAAACATTTAGTTATTTTTGTATTTAAATTAGTTTATGGAATTCGAAAAAATATTGAATATATCTGTGGATTGTGTTGTTTTTGGATATGATCTAAAAACTAAGTCTTTAAATGTTTTATTAATAAAACGTTATCTAGAATCTAAAAACGAAATCTTGGTAGATGATTATGTATTAACTGGATATCATGTTTATCAACATGAAACTTTAGATGAGACGGCAACTAGAGTTCTAAAAGAATTAACAGGTTTAACTAATCAATATAAAAAACAGTTTAAAGCATTTGGAAGTCCAGATCGATTAATGGGTGACAAAGATCTCGTTTGGATTAAAAATGAAGAATTTAATCTGAGAACAATTACAATAGCCTATTACTTTTTATTAAAAACAGAAGATGTAGATTTAAACAAAAACAAGTATAGAGCAAAGTGGTTTCCTATTAATGATTTACCAGAACTTGGTTTCGATCATAAAAATATTATTTTAGAAGCGTATGAAGATTTAAAGGTAAAATGTTTGTCTGAGCCAATTATTTTTAAATTACTTCCAGATAAATTTACTATCAATGAGGTTCAGGATTTATATCAATCTATTCTTGGTATAGATATTGATAACAGAAACTTTAGAAGAAAACTAATTAATAAAAAATACATAATTGCTTTAGATGAGAAACAAGTTGGTATATCTAAAAAACCTTCACAACTATATATGTTTAGTGTAGATATTTATGATAAAATGTTTCAGAAAAATTATTTAATTAGTATGTAATTAAAGTGTTTATGGCTAAAATTATTTTTAAAGTGCTTAGATCTTCAGTTACTGTAACACCAATAATATTGCCAATAGATTTTTTATAGGTTATAGTTAAATCCGTGTAATAAGCATCGCTCCCAAATTCATTTTTTATATCATTTTCTATATCCGAAAAACCGTCTGCAATTGCTGGTTGTTTTTCTGAGCCTCCTCCACATGCAATTAGAGAAGAGAAGCCTATTACAAGCACCATTTTGTAGGTTACTTTTTTCAATTGATTTCGTTTTAAATTGCGTTTAATTGATTGCATAAAATATTGTAGGTTTTAATTATATGGATCAAACTTATTTAATTGTTAACACCAAAACCGCTATAAACATTGTGTTTGTGACGGATACCCTATAAATTAGTGATGAAACTTTTATTTTAATTGATTAAAAGAATGTGTTTTACAACGGAAAAACATGACCGTTTAGCCTGAGCGCTAGAAGAAAGTATGTCTTCAGAAAAAAAATTGACTTAGAAGTGTATTTTATCTAATTGATCTAAAAAAGTTTCTCCAACCGGAATAGTTTGCTCCTTTATGGTTACTGAATTTTTAGATTTGCCAGTAACTTTATCTATTCTAATAATATAAGACTGTGGATACGCAAATATTCTAATGCGTATGGTGTTGTAGCTATAAAGTTTCCAATTTTACAACGTATGGTGTAGGTTTTAGAAACTGTAAAAATGTCTAAATAATTACCTGAAGATTTAATGTATAATATTGCGTTAGTTGGTATTTTAATATCCTCGCCATTCATTCTTATTTCTAAAAATTTATCATCGCCTTTTAATCTCTTTACAAGTAAACGAATAAATTCTCTTGTAATATCTTTATTATAAGACAGAACTCTTATTTTAAAGAAAAGATAGACTAAACCAACAAAGGCAATAAAACAAAAACTATAAAACCATGCAGATTTTCAAAATGGTGGTTTTATAATAAATTTATATTCTATTTGTTCTTCTGTAAAGCAAGTATTTCCAATACAAGCTTTAACCTGAAATGTGTATGTGCCATGACTTAGGTTAAGAAAACTTATAATTCGGCTTTTAGAAGTGTTCCAAGATTGGTCAACTTCTTTTAATCTATATTGATATTCTATATTACTATTATTGGCGAAAGAAATACCTTGAACTAAAAGCGTAATTTTGTTTTCTTTATAAGATAATTTAGGTGTATCCTCATTAAGATAATCTTTATCATTAACAGTAACTTTTTCTAATTTTAAATAACTAGAATTAATTTCTTTATAGTCCAAAGCGCGTTTTGGAAAATAACATAATCCATCCTTTGTACCAACCCATAAGGTGTCGTTTATAATTTCAACATCTTCTACTTCCTTACTTAATAAACCAGCATTTTTATCAATACTTGTAATATTAAAACCATACTCATTAAACGCTACTCGGTTTAAACCTTTATTTGTACATGCCCAAATAGTGGAATCATTGTCTACAAAAATTTCTTTAATTACATCACTTGTAAGACCTTCTTTTGTTGAGATGTTATATACGTCCTTTCCATAAACTACAATACCTTTTCCTTGCGTAGCGATATATACCAATTCTCCGTTTTTACTCAAATCAATGTCTTCTACTCTATAGTTTAATAATTCGGATTGATGAGATAAAGTCACTAAACTGTCTTTATGCTTCTTAAACAATCCAAAAGGTGTTCCTATTAAAGTATCTTTTTTATAAATACAGACATCTTGTACACGTTTGGGAAGTTTTATAAGTTCATTTTTTCTTAAATCTAATAAACCATTTGGGTTACTCGCATATATAGTTTGGTTAATTACGGGTTCTGATAATTTGGTTAAATAGAAATCATGCTGTGTTTCATGGTTAAACTCAAATAAATTATTTCTGGCTGTATATATTGTATTAAGAATGGAATCATATTCTACATAAGCAGCTGAAGGTGCATTAGATGTATTCGATTTTGTATAGGTTATCGTTTTATCAGAAGTAATTGTGGCTACCGTTCCATTTCTAAAACCAACGATGAGATCTTTATTTTTTCTTATTAAAGAATTTATATGAGACGAAGTGTTACCATTAGGAAATAAATTAATAGAAACTAATGGATTCTTAATATAGTAAACACCTGAATTTGAGGTTGTAAACCAATAACCACCTTCGTGATCAATTAAGAAATTAGTAACCGATTTACCTTTTAAAAATGCTTTGACAACCTCACCTTTGTCATTTAATATTTTACTACCACCAAATAAATAGCCAATAAAAAACTGTGTACTATCTATTACTTTTATGCCAAGTGCTTTGCTATTAGAGTTCCTTAATTTAATGTGTTTTTTATCACTAATAATTTCAATGGAATCTCCATCCATAAAAATGGCTTTTTTATTAGGTATGAGCCAAGAAGCATATAAGTGTGTTCCAATACCTCTTCTTTTGTAAAACCGATTAGATAAGACGTCCTTATCTGAAGACGTAAAATAAGATATAGATTCTTCAGAGTATTTATTTAGAACAACGTAGCGCTCTGGAAAAAAATCAAAACGAAAATAAGCATCACTAGTATGTTTTTTTGGTAACTTCTCCATCTTTGCTAATCAGTAACTCGCCATTTATATTTGTACCACCAATATGTATTGTATTAGTTTCATCAATAAAACAACTTTTTATAATACTCGAAGGACTAAATTCCTTTTGTAACCTGTTATTGTACTTATATGCAGTAAATCCATAAAAAGTTTCGTTAAAATAAAACAACGCTTGATTATGATAGGTATAGCACCAAATTTGACCATTTGTTTGTGGGTAAAAACGAAGTACTACATTGCCTGGTAGTCCATCGTTAATGTCAAAGTTTTTAAATTCATAACCATTATAAAGAGACAATCCTTTATCTGTAGCAAACCAAATATTTCCATCCTTACCTTGATAGACATCATAAATTTCAGAACTTGGCAAACCTTCATCAACGCCATAGTGTTTATAAATGGATTCCTGCGCATTACTAAAGAAAAATATAGTTAGTAATAAAACAACTAAAAATGAATGTTTATAGTTAATCAACACATAAGGTTTTTACAAAAATACTATTTTTAATAGCATACAAATATCTACAACAAAAACGTTTAAAATATTCATCACTATTATTGATGTGTTCGTCACAAACTCAATGAATTCAATTATTAAAGTGAAAATCCAAATTCAATTGAGAT